>JAFYBD010000309.1 GCA_017540385.1 Lentisphaeria bacterium | reverse complement strand
GCCATGTGCATATCGGTGATATTCTCCATTTCGCTGAGCTTCGCAGGGAGGATTTTCAGAATGGAAAACAGCACGATAAAGAAGACGACCCAGGCCGGCAGGAAGGCCAGCAGGATGACGGTCAGATGATCCTCCAGAAACCGCCAGAACCGTACGAGAAACGAGTGCTTCATTTCGGCTCCTCCGAGATGATCGGTTTTCATGGCTTTGTTTCTATGTTATAATCTCGACCAACAAGGCCATCTTTTCTCACGTAAAGGCGTTCATATTTGCCGAAAACACGCGACTTGACACATATTGACAAAACAGGATCATCGATATTCTGAGCCGAATCTTCCGGATTCAGATTAGGGGCATGGTATTCTGCGGAACTGATATCAAAGAACCGAGTTTTTTCAAAATCGCTTTTGCTCATACCCAAGGTGTTCAATAGAGATTTCATATCCTGCTGAGGGGGATAAGCCCCATGTTCTGTATGATATTGTTTCAGACGTTCATCCACTCGATAAAGATTTGTTGCTATATGTGCATTGTCTGATTTTAAATAGAGTTCTCCGCATATCCATAATAATCGTAGAACTATAACAGTAAAAAATAATCCGAACAGAAGCAATACGAAGTGTTTTGTTTTCATTTTCGACCCTCCGCAGCAATGATTCCACCATTCATTGCTGCTCAGTGGATGCCGGTCGAACCGAATCCGCCGGCGTTCCGGTCGGTCTCGTTCAGTTCGTCGGCAGGCTTCAGTTCCACGTCCGGGAGCTTCGCGATCACCATCTGGGCGATGCGGTCGCCGCGGTGCACCGGAAACACGTTTTCCCCGGCATTGAACAGGATCACGCAGACTTCGCCGCGGTATCCGGCGTCGATGGTGCCGGGCGTATTGAGGAGCGTCACGGCGTTTTTGAGCGCGAGTCCGCTGCGGGGACGAATCTGCGCCTCGTATCCGGCGGGCAGCTCCAGGAAGAGCCCGGTCGGGATCAGCGTGACTTTGCCGGGCTGCGCCTCGACGTCGACACGGCTTTTCAAATCCCACGCGGCGTCGTCGGCATGGGCTTTCTTCGGGGCGAGGTCTTCCGCGCCCTCCTGCATTTTGAAGCGGATGGTCTGGGACATGTGGGGGAACTCCTCTGGCGGCGCAGGGCCGCGGGGTTAGCTTTTCAGGTCGATGGAACGGCGGATGCCGTCGGCGATGAAGTTGAACGCCGTGACGCTCAGGAAGATGGCGAGCCCGGGCCACAGCATCAGGTTCCAGTAGTTCAGCGGGTCGGCAAACGCCTGCTTCAGGAGTTCGCCCCAGCTGGCGGACGGGTCCTGCACGCCGAACCCGAGAAAGCTCAGGCTGTTTTCGGAGAGGATCGCGCCGGCGATGCTGAAGGCGAAGGAGACGAAGATCGGGCCGGAGACGTTCGGCAGCAGGTGGCGGAAGAGGATGCTGCGCGTGGGGACGCCGAGGCTCTCGCAGCTCTGGATGTACGCCATCTGGCGCTGTTTCAGGACTTCGCCCCGGACCAGCCTGGACAGCCCCGGCCATCCGGTCAGGCCGAGCACCAGGATCACCAGCAGGATCGACTGGCGCGCGCCGTGGTCCAGCATGATCGCCATCAGGATCAGCAGGAGCAGGAACGTGGGGAAGCAGATCACGATCTCGACCAGCCTCTGCCCGATCAGGTCGATGCGGCCGCCCCGGTAGCCGGAGAAAAGCCCCGCGGCCGTCCCGATGAGCAGCGAAATGGCCGTGGAGAGGAACCCGACCGCCAGCGACACGCGCGCGCCGTACATCATGCGGGCGAAAACGTCGCGGCCGACGTGGTCGGTGCCGAAGGGATGGCGGCGCGAGGGCTTCGCGTAGGTCTCCGGCGAGGTCTCGAACGGGCCGTAGGGTACGGCGGCGAACCAGTATTTCGAAGCGGCGTCGGCCTCGGCGGTCTTCCTCCAGTCGATCTGCGACATGTGGGGTTTGAGCACGCAGAACGGGATCGCGAGCAGGATCAGGGCGGCCGCGGTCAGCACGGCGAAGGCGCGGCGGCTCCGGCGGAAAAGCGCCCACAGGATCAGCACGGCCGGGATCGCGAGAAACAGCCAGTTGAACATCTTCTCGACGAAGACCTCCTGCGCGTCCGGAGCGAAGAAGTCGCGGAGCGCCGGAGAGCTCATGCCGTCCGGGGAAACGATCAGCAGCGGCTTGCCGTTCACGAAGACTGGCGCGGTGACGGCGGCGAGGATCAGCAGGATCACGAAGACGAGCCCGCAGACGGCGGATTTCTCGCGGAAGAACCTCCGGCGCATGATCCGGCCGGGGGTCTGTCCCTCGGCGGGGTCGGACGAAACGACGGATTCCGTCACTGCCGCGTCGGCCGTCTTTTCCGGGGAAGAAGTCGCGTCGTCGTGGTCCATGGTCGGCTCCGTACGGTCAGGTCATTTCGTCTCGGGTTCGGCCAGGAACGCCGGCTTGCCGTCGACCATCGACACGCGGATGCGGGAGCGACCGGCGAAGGTGCCGCGCAGGATCTCGTCCGCGAGCGGGTCTTCTATCAGGGTGCCGATGGCGCGGCGGAGCGGTCTCGCGCCGAGTTCGGGATTCGCCCCGGACGCGATCAGGCAGTCCACCACGTCGTCGTCGACTTCGAGCGTGCGGCCCTGGTCGGCGAGGCGGGAGGTGAGCTTGGCGAGTTCGAGCCGGACGATGCTGCGGAGTTCCTCTCCGCCGAGCTTGCGGAACACGATGAGCTCGTCGAGGCGGTTGATGAATTCGGGCTTGAACGCCTTCTTCGCGGCCTCGAGCAGGCTGTCGCGGAGCTTGTCGTAATCGTCGTTCACGCCGGTCCCGGTCGCAAACCCGAGCGGCGCGCCGTTCGTGATGCGTTCCGCGCCGACGTTCGCGGTCATGATGATGATGGTGTTTCGGAAGTCGATGCTGCGGCCGAGCGTGTCGGTGAGGCGGCCGTCCTCCATGATCTGAAGGAGCATGTGGGTCACGTCCGGGTGGGCCTTTTCGATCTCGTCGAAGAGCACCACGCTGTAGGGGTGACGGCGGACGCGTTCGGTGAGCTCGCCGCCCTCGCCGTGGCCGACGTAGCCCGGAGGCGAACCGACGAGACGGCTCACGTTGAACTTCTCCATGAACTCGGACATGTCGATCTGAATGAGGGAGTCCGCGTCGCCGAACATGAATTC
>JAFYBD010000308.1 GCA_017540385.1 Lentisphaeria bacterium | reverse complement strand
TCCTGGAGGTTGTGGCCCTCGCCGCCGATGTAGGCGGTGACTTCGAGTCCGTTGGTCAGACGGACACGGGCGATCTTACGCATAGCGGAGTTCGGTTTCTTCGGGGTTCTCGTCGTAACCTGGAGGCAAACGCCGCGTCTCTGCGGGCATTTGGTAAGAGCTTTGGATTTGCTCTTGCTCTGTTTCGGGTTGCGACCGGCTCTGACCAACTGGTTGATTGTCGGCATGTTTAATTCCACCTGTATTCTGGTTAAATGATGATAATCGGCAAAAACTCAAGCATATAATATACTTGCCATCCGGCCGATTATCAAATCATTTTCCAGTTTTTTTGTTATTTTTTTTGATTTCGTTGTGTTTTTCCGTTGTTCATTCCCCATCGAAGTCGTCCGTGAGGGACTCGTCGCTGAACTCGTCCTCGGAGAGGTCCGAGCTGTCGACGAGGAGGTCCTCGGCGGGGAAATCCAGGCCGTCTTCGTCGTCGAGATCGCCGAACTCGGCCCGTTCCTCGTCGGTGGGCTGGTATTCGTCGTCGTCGCCGAAGTCGATCTTGGATATGTCGAGCTCGTCGGTTTCGCCGTCGCCTTCCTTCGGTTCGTCAAGCGTCGAAATCTCGGGCGGCAACTCTTCGCCCAGGAGTTTGACCTTGAGGTTCTGAAGATCGGCGGCGCCGGTACCGGCGGGGATCAGATGACCGGTGATCACGTTCTCCTTGAAGCCGCGGAGGACGTCTTCGCGTCCGAGCGTCGCGGCGTCGGTGAGGATACGCGTGGTGTCCTGGAACGAAGCGGAGGAGATGAAGCTGTCCGTTTCGAGGGACGCCTTGGTAATACCGAGAAGCACGGGTTCGGCCTCGGCGGGTCTGCCGCCGGCGGCACGCACGCGCTTGTTCTCGCGTTCGAATTCATAGCGGTCGACGAGTTCGCCCGCGAGGAAGCGGGTGTCGCCCTGGCCGGTGGAACGCGGATCGTCGTGGCGCTTGTCGAGGATGCGGACTTTCTGCATCATCTGGCGGATGATGATCTCGATGTGCTTGTCGTTGATCTCGACGCCCTGGGTCCGGTACACGGTCTGAACTTCGTTCACGAGGTAGCGCTGGAGTTCCTGCGGACCGCAGATGGAGAGCAGGGACTGCGGCACGACCGCGCCGGTGGTGAGCTTCTGGCCTTTTCTCACGTATTCGCCGTTGCTCACGATCAGGTGCTTGTTGTTCGGGATGAAGTGTTCGACCTTCACGGATTCCTTGCGGTTCTCGTCGCCGGTGTCGGCGTCGGAGCTGAGGTCCTTCACGTACAGCACGCGGCGGCCCTTGGACATGATCTTGCTGATCTCCACGATGCCGTCGATCTGGGCGATCTCCGCGACCTCCTTCGGGGTGCGGGCTTCGAACAGTTCGGCGACGCGCGGCAGACCGCTGGTGATGTCCTTGTTCTTCTGCTGCTGGCGCGGGATACGCGCGAGGGTCATACCGGGTTTGACGCGTTCGCCCTTCTTCACCATCAGCAGGGCCCCTGCGGGCAGCGGATAGTAGCTGATGAGCTCGAGCGTCTCGGGATTCTTGATGACGACCTGCGGATGGAGGTCGTCGCGGTGTTCGAGCACGGTGAGTTCCTCGGCGGAGCCGCGGCGTTCGCGCTTGTAGGTCACGCCGTCGATCAGGTCGGGCAGGTCGACGATACCGCTTTCCTCGGCGATGGTGGGCATGTTGTAGGGGTCCCACTCGGCGAGTTTCTGGTTGACCGCGATGGTGTCCTCGTCCTTGCAGAAGAGGACGGCGCCGATTTCGACGGAGTAACGGTCGACTTCGGTTTCCTTCATGGCGTCGGACCAGTAGTCGTAGTCGGCGAGGCAGGAGGTGCCGATGATGGCGGCTTCCTGCGCGGCGCGTTCGCGGGCTTTCTGCTCGTAATCCTTCGCGCGGGCCTCGTCGTAGACCACGATGAAGCCGTTCTTGTTCACGACCAGGACCTGGCCGTTCTCGTTCGTGACGGTACGGATGTTGTCGAAATGGATCTTACCGGCGTTACGGGCGTTGATGACCGGCTGCTTGAAGGCGCTGGAGGCCGTGCCGCCGATGTGGAACGTACGCATGGTGAGCTGCGTGCCGGGTTCGCCGATGGACTGCGCGGCGATGATGCCGAGGGCGTCGCCGATCTCGGCGTCGCGGTCGGTCGCGAGGTTCTTGCCGTAGCACTTCACGCACACGCCGTGTTCGACGTCGCAGGTGAGCACGGAACGGATCTGGACACGGGAGATGCCGCAGGCTTTGATGCGGTCGGCGATCTCGGGCGTGAACGCCTGTCCGGCGGCCACGATGAGACGGCCGTCGTCGTAGGCGGGATCGCGGATGTCCTGGGCGCTGTAACGGCCGATCAGGCGGTCGCGGAGGGAGAGCACTTCCTCGTCGCCGTCGATGATGGCGCTGACCCAGATGCCCTTCATGGTGCCGCAGTCTTCGCAGCGGCAGATGATGTCCTGTGCGACGTCGACCAGCTTACGCGTCATGTAACCGGAGTCGGCGGTCTTCAGGGCGGTGTCGGCGAGGCCCTTGCGGGCGCCGTGGGTGGAGATGAAGTATTCGAGCACCGACAGACCCTCGCGGAAGTTCGAGAGGATGGGGCGTTCGATGATTTCGCCGTTGGGCTTGGCCATCAGGCCGCGCATACCGGCGAGCTGACGGATCTGGTCCTTGCTGCCTCGTGCGCCGGAATCGAGCATGGCGTACACGGGGTTGATGCGGGTCTTGCTCTCGGCCTCGCAGGCGTCGAAGAGGTCCTGGGCGACGTCGTTGGTCGTCTTGGTCCAGGCGTCGACGATCTGGTCGTGTTTCTCACCCTCGGTCAGGGCGCCCTTGTCGAACTGCGCCTGGATCTTCTTGATCTCGGCACGGGCGGCCGCGATCAGGCCGGGCTTGGAGTTCGGGACCGGGACGTCCGCGATGGAGATGGAGAAACCTGCGACGGTGGCGTATTCGTAGCCGAGGTTTTTGAGCTTGTCGAGCAGGATGATGGCCTTGTCGTGGCCGACGTATTCGTAGGTCTCGGCGATGAGCTTGCCGATCTCTTTCTTCTTCGCCTGCTCGTTGTAGAATCCGAGCGACTTGTCCCAGATGCCGTTGAAGATGCAACGGCCCGGGGTCGTCGTGATGAATTTCTTTTCCTTGTTGCCGCGCGGGGTGTCCACGCCGTAGTCCGGGTTCGGGATCAGCACGGCGTCGTGGATGCGGATGTGGCCGGTGTCGAGCGCGAACAGCACTTCGTGGATGTCGCGGAAGAGACGCGGGCTGGCCGGATTCAGCGGCGGACGCGTGAGGTAATACACGCCGAGCGTGATGTCCTGCGTCGGAGTCGTGATCGGCTTGCCGTTCGCGGGCGAGAAGATGTTGTTCGTGGACAGCATCAGGAGTTTGCACTCGAGCTGAGCGGCCGCGGACAGCGGCACGTGCACGGCCATCTGGTCGCCGTCGAAGTCGGCGTTGTAACCGGTGCAGACGAGCGGATGCAGGCGGATGGCGGAACCCTCGATGAGGATCGGGTCGAACGCCTGGATGGACAGACGGTGCAGCGTGGGCGCGCGGTTGAGCATCACGGGGTGGCCCTTGGTGACCTCTTCGAGGATGTCCCACACGGCGGGCTCGCCGCGTTCGATCATCTTCTTGGCCATGCGGACGGTGTGCGCGAAGCCGCGTTCCTTGAGGTAACGGATGATGAACGGCTCGAAGAGCGTGAGCGCCATTTTCTTCGGCAGGCCGCACTGCATGAGCTTGAGTTCGGGGCCGACGACGATCACGGAACGGCCGGAGTAGTCGACGCGTTTGCCGAGCAGATTCAGGCGGAAACGTCCCTGCTTGCCTTTCAGCATGTCGCTGAGGCTCTTCAGGGCGCGGTTCTGAGCGCCGGAGACCGGGCGGCCGTGACGGCCGTTGTCGAGCAGGGCGTCGACGGCTTCCTGGAGCATGCGCTTCTCGTTGCGGATGATGACGTCCGGCGTGCGCTGCTGGAGCATGGTCTTCGGGCGGTTGTTGCGGTTGATCACGCGGCGGTAGAGGTCGTTCAGGTCGGACGTGGCGAACCGGCCGCCCTCGAGGGGCACGAGCGGGCGCAGATCCGGCGGGATGACCGGCAGGACCTCGAGGATCATCCATTCGGGACGGGAATTGCTGTGAATGAAGCCTTCGACGAGGCGGAGGCGCTTGGAGATCTTCTTGCGGGAGGCTTTGTTGCGCGTGGACGCGAAGTCGAGTTCCAGCTGGGCGCGCAGGGGTTCGAGCTCGATCTGCTCGAGCAGGGTACGGACGGCGGGCGCGCCCATTTCAGCGCGGAACCGATCGCCGTAGTCTTCGAGCGTCTGCTGGTATTCGAGGGTGGTCAGGGGCTGGCCGAGGTGCAGCGGGGTATCGCCGGGATCGGTCACGGCCCAGACTTCGTAGTACAGGATCTTTTCGAGGTCGCGCGCGGTCTTGTCGAGCATGAGGCCGATGCGGCTGGGCATGCACTTGAAGAACCAGATGTGGGACACGGGAACGGCGAGTTCGATATGGCCCATGCGTTCGCGGCGGACCTTCGAGAGGGAGACTTCGACGCCGCAGCGTTCGCAGATGATGCCTTTGTTCTTGATGCGCTTGTACTTGCCGCAGTTGCATTCCCAGTCGCGCTGGGGTCCGAAGATCTTTTCGCAGAAGAGACCGCCTTTTTCCGGCTTGAAGCTGCGGTAGTTGATCGTTTCGGGGTTTTTGACCTCGCCGTGACTCCAGGAACGGATCACTTCAGGGGACGCGACCTTGATCACGACCGCCTCGAACTGGCTCAGCGGCTGGTAGGGTTCGCGGGTATCCCGGTTGTAAGAACTGTCAATCATGGTATCTCTTCCCCCTTCGGTTATTTGCTCGGATTTTCGGAACGTTTCACCGTCCGGACGTCAAGGCCCAGAGACTGGAGTTCCTTGAGCAGGACGTTGAACGATTCGGGACGGCCGGGCTCGAGAATGTTCTGGCCGCGGACGATCGACTCGTAGATGCGGGCGCGTCCGGTCACGTCGTCGCTCTTCACCGTCAGCATTTCCTGCAGCGTGTGAGCGGCGCCGTAGGCTTCGAGGGCCCACACTTCCATTTCGCCGAAACGCTGGCCGCCGTGCTGGGCCTTGCCGCCCAGAGGCTGCTGCGTGACGAGCGAGTACGGACCGACGGAACGCGCGTGGATCTTGTTCGCCACGAGGTGGTCGAGCTTCAGCATGTAGACCACGCCGACCATGACGCGCTGGTCGAACCGGTTGCCGGTGCGGCCGTCGTAGAGGTCGGTCTTGCCGTCGAAGACTTCTTCGCCGTTGACGGTCTTGAAGCCCCAGTGGAAGTTCTCGCCGGTCTCCTGTTCGACCTTGGCGTTCGCTTCGCGCATCATGTCGATGATCTTCTCCTCGGAGATGCCGTCGAACACCGGGGTGGCGACCTTCACGCCGAGCATGCTGACGGCCCAGCCCAGGTGGGCTTCCAGGACCTG
>JAFYBD010000307.1 GCA_017540385.1 Lentisphaeria bacterium | reverse complement strand
TCACCGGCGAAGCGCTCGCGTTCGGCGGCATGTTCGGCGACCAGCCGAACGACAACAACTTCTGCGACAACGGCGTGATCGTGTCCGAACGCCAGGTCACGCCGAAGCTGCTCGAGGTGAAGAAGGTCTACCAGTACCTCCGGTTCCGGGACGCCACGCCCGACGATCCCGCCAAGTTCACGCTCGAACTCACCAGCAAATACTTCCACAAGACGATCTCCGACTACACCGTGGCCGCGATCTTCACCGCCGGGCAGGACGACCGGACGGGCCGCACGGTCCTCACGAAGAAACTCGCCTCGCTCGCCCCCGGCGAAACGGCGACGTTCGAATTCGATGTGCCCGAGGGAATGAAGAAGGAGATGTTCTTCCTCGTCTTCCCATCGAAAGCCGACAGCCTCGTGCAGTACAAGATCGTCGAGAATGAGGCCGACCCGGTCGAACTTCTGAAGGCCAATGAGGTCGAGGAGGCCCGCAAGTACGCCGTTGCGTGGGAAGGCTTCACCGGCGGCGTCGACGCGAGCGAGGACGAGTCGATCTATGAGCTCGCAACCGTCCCGACGATGAAGGTCGAGGACAACGACGGCAACGACGCCACGATCGTCGGCCGGGATTTCGAGGTGAAGTTCAAGGACGGCCGGCTGGCATCCGTGGCGTACGGCGGCCACGAAGTCATCCGCAAGGGGCCGGAACTCAACTTCGCGCGCGCCGGAGTCGACAACGACAAGTGGCTGAACGCCTACCACGACGCCGTCATGCGCGCCGACTTGCAGGTCGAGTGCCGCAAGTTCACCGTCAGCCTGTTCAACATCCACTGCACCGTGGTGGAGACCGAGCACGTGTACCGCCGTGGTCCGTACAGCTTCGTCGTCAAAACGAAGTACACAATCTACTGCAACGGCGCGATCCGGGCGGAGAACACGATCAAGCCGGAGTTCGACAGCACCGCCATCTCCTGCCTCGGATTCGTCTTCGAGCTGCCCGGCGAATACCAAAACGTCGCCTACCTCGGCCGGGGCCCGCAGGAGAACTACATCGACCGCAGGACCGGGACGTATTACGACCTCTTCCATACCACCGTGCGGGACATGTTCACGAAATATTCGAAGACGCAGCACTACGGCAACCGTACGGGCGTGAGCTATGTCACGCTGAGCGCCGACGGCGACGCCCCCGCCCTCACCTTCCGCTGCGAAAACACCGCGAAGGGCATGGAGTTCACCGCCACCGAATGGACGCAGAAGGAGATCGCCGACGCCAAAACGCCCGACCGCCTGCCGAAATCCGACAAGACCGTGCTCGAGCTCGACGTCTTCCAGGCTCCGCTCGGCGGAAACAGTTGCGGCCCCGTCCCGCTGGAGAAGTACATCATCCGCGCCGGACGCGACACGACGTTCAAGCTGAACTACACCATCACCAACAAAAACTGACGGCCGGGCTCCCGGCAAGTTAAGTATCGCAGACGAACAGCAAAACAGTCGGAGGAAATCGCCGAAAAGCATTTCTTCCGGCTTGCAATCCCGTGCGATCGGGTGTATGTTTACAATACCGTCCATCACCCCGCACGACCTGAAAGGACCAAACCACCATGAAAATCTCCCGTTTCGCAGGCATGATGCTCTGCGCCGCCACATTCTGCACCTCGACCGCCGTTTCCGCGTTCCCCGAGTACGACCCGGGCTCGGATCAAATCCTCGTTTACACCAGAACCGCCGAGCCCAACAGCTATCCCGACGGACTCGCGCGGTCCGTTCACTTCGCCCGCAGCACCGACGGGAAGCACTTCACGGCGATGAACGAGAACTACGGCATCCTCTTCGCGAAAGCCACGCTCTCCGAGCAGAACACCATCCGCCCGAAATGCGTGAAGGACCCGATCATCTTCCCGCTGAAGGACGGCGGCTACGGCATCATGGCAATCCGCACAAACGAAAACGGCACCCCGGACGAGGAAAGCAAGGGCAAAGTCCTGCTCTGGACCACGAAGGACCTGATCCATTTCTCCGAACAGGTCCTGTTCGATATGGGCACGACCGAGCAGATCGGGAGCATTGATTATATTGGCCGGCCATCGAAGCATGATCCCAACTACCACTTCGGCTGGCAGTCCGAATCCGGAGAAGAATACGAAACGTCAATCACCGATTTCAACAAGCCGGGCAAAACAACCGGTCCGTACAATGATATCCTTGTGGATGATATACCGGAGGAGTGGATTGTGGAACCGAATGGCGCGAATCTCCTGGCTATAAACTCGCCCCGTATAGTCTCCGTGCCGCGTTCTCTCGCCGACCGCGCCGCACTGCACTGGGGACACCTCGTTTCCGTCGCGGCGCGCGTGCCGGAAAACGTCCTGGCCGCTTCGGCTGACGAGCTCGCGAAGGTGAAAGCCGAGATCGTGTACTCCGACGGCTCCACGTCTGTGAAGCCCGTGAAATGGGACGCCTCGAACGTGCAGTTCGACAAACCGGGCAAGTATGAGATCACCGGCACCGTGCAGAACGAATCCTACGGGTTCCCGCTCGCCCGCGCCTGGGGCGACCCCGTCATCTTCAAGTGGGACGGCAAATACTACTTCATCGCCACGACCGACGCACGCAACAACATCGGGCTTTACGTGCGCGAAGCCGACAATCCGCACGACCTCTTCGCCGAGGGCGTGAAGGAACACCTGATCCTCGACCGGGACGAACGCCGCCAGCTCATCCAGACCTTCTGGGCGCCGGAATTCCACGTGATCGGCGACGACCTCTACATCCTCTTCGCGGTCGG
>JAFYBD010000306.1 GCA_017540385.1 Lentisphaeria bacterium | reverse complement strand
CCTTCAGGTCGATGTGGCTAAGCGCGGCGGTCATGATGGGGGTGGAAAACGTTTCCCCCAGGAATTCGAATGTCGATGACGGTTCCTCCGCACCGAGCAGACGGCTTTCCACCTGCAGAGAATCCATATACGCTCTTGCGATCCTGATTGAGTCTTCCGCGGGATTGTTCATGTCAGCGTTTCTCCGTTGTTGAGTTATAGTGGACCAGAATAGTATTCCATGGAACCGAGATCAAACCTGCGAATTCATAAAGTCCAGCAGGCTTCTGATCTCCGTCAGCTTGTCTTCGACGGGGCCGCAATGAATCCCCTTGTCCGAAACAACAAGCGCTTGCGGAAACTCGGTCCAATCGATGGCTTTGAATCCTTTGATCTCGTTTTTGTAGAGCTGCAGCCTGTCGCCTTTGACGAATTTCTTCAAAAGCAGCTGAAGCATATCGGACAAATCGAAATTCATCACATTTCCGTACATCAGCGACGCATCGAGATTCCCCAAAAAAGACGCCGCCACATCGACCGTGCCCGCCCCAAGTTTTTTGAGCAGGGGTTTGCGATTCCAGAAAAGCAGATGCACGTCGCCTCCGCCGATCGACAATTCTTTTGCGCCGAAATAAATGCACAGGGCTGCCCATTGCTCAAACAGCTTCGCCTTCGCTTCGATTTCCGGCATCGTCGCCATTTGGTCCCTGATGTAGGCGTTTATGGCATTCGCGGTATCGGCGTCGAGGCAGGATATGATTTCGTCCACCCGTCCGAGGATGAAGTCCTCGTATTTTTTCGCGCCGATAAACGATTTGTAGATTTGCCGTTCATCGCTCGGGATTCCGAAGATGAATTCGCTGCACGCGGCGGCTCCGCTCCGATAGGTCTCGTACACGTCCGAGGGGATCAGTTTCCCGTCGCAGGTCGGCGCGATCACGTTCTGCCAGAGTTTCTGCGCCGCTTTCTTCAGGTGTTCCGCCGGGAGCCGCCGCAGCTCTTCCATCGTAGTCGTGGAAGTTTCTTTCATGAGGTCCTTTGCCAGGGCTCTGGACGCATCCGGGGTCACGTTCGCGGATTCGGGACTGCCGAAAAACACGAATGCTTTCCGGAACAGCCCCTTGGCCTGTTCGCAGGCCGCAAGCAGGCTGATGGAGCACGCCCCCGATTCGAATCCCATCGCGGTGATCCTGTCCGGATCCCCTCCGAACGAGGCGATGTTCTCTTTGATCCATTTCAGTGCGGCGATCTGGTCGAGCAGCCCGAGGTTCAGGGTGTCCGGGCAGGACTCTCCGCCGGGGATCTCCGAGAAATCGATGAAGCCGAAGATGCCGAGACGGTAATTGAAGCTCACGAAGACAAAATCGGGATGCCCGTTGATGAAACGCTCCACATCCATCAGCGGGTCGATCGTGCCGCCGAAGGAGAAATCGCCGGGGTGGAACAGCACGATGACCGGCTTCTTCTCCTGCGTATTGCCGCGTCCGACGCAGATGTTCAGCGTGAGGCAGTCTTCGCTCTGCCGGTGATATTTCAGGATCGAGCCCTCATGCTCCACCTGGATCGCGGAAGCGCCGAAGTGTTTTGCCTCGAATACGGCGTCCGATTCGGGAAGCGGTTCGGGGGCTTTCCATCTGAGTTCGCCGACGGGCGGTTTCGCGTATGGGATGCCGAGGTAGTAAACCGCCTTTTTCTGCTTGAACCCGACATAGGCGCCGGTTTTCGTCCTGACTGCATAAGCGGCGTCGTATTCCCCCCGAACGGGCCGGTTCTGCTTGTTCAGTTCATCGAGGAAGGCACGGTCCGGCGCGTCGAATACGAAGCCTTTGCTCCCGTCTCCGTAGCGCTTGCGGACCTTCCGGACGAAGTACCATCGTATGAGGCGGCTGGCGGCCAGGCCCAGAAGAGGAAGGCCGAGCGCATACTGATACTGTTCCACCAGATAATCGAGCAGGGACACGTCCAGCCAGAAGGAGAGAAAACACTGGATCCCCAGGAAGACGAGAATGAATGAGGCAAAGATCATGACGCTGTACATCTTTTTTCTCTGCACGGCTTCACTGAAGACCAGCACTCTCACAAGCATGTCCAGCACGTTTCCCGCGACCATGCTCAGCCCCACGCACAGCCACGGGTGCCATTCCAGAAGTTTCGGGACCTCGGCGCCCAATCCATAGCCAAGCGCGGCGATGAGGGCGACCATGA
This sequence comes from Lentisphaeria bacterium, assembly GCA_017540385.1. Taxonomy (GTDB): domain Bacteria; phylum Verrucomicrobiota; class Lentisphaeria; order Victivallales; family UBA1829; genus UBA1732. The sequence continues at coordinate 7,231 of JAFYBD010000306.1, read as the reverse complement.
AGTCATCGAATGTCAATAATCGTTTCATTGTCTGTAGTCAAGTCAGCCTGAAAAAGGTTCCAGTCATTGCCGGACATTCTCCTTCACGTTCTTCGGGAAAAATTCAGGTTGTGATATTACTCCGGCAGAAAGAAATATAGCACCGTTCCCCCCAAAGTCAAACAGGTAAAAAGCAGGAAAACGGCTTGAAAAAAACAGTATGTGTTACCAATCCCAGGCGCTGATGTTGATTGAGCTCTCCAGTTGCTCCTGCAACGGCTGAGGCACCAAGGAAAAGAAGTCGAGTCCGGTCATTACCTCCACATCGTCCACCGTAACGACAAAGGTTCGCAGGTCAGCATTGCTGCCCTCGTTCGGCATCACAAATGCGATCATCTTTTCTGGCGGAGTAGTGTCGTAGATTGCCTTGTAATAATATTGTGGCACAGAGACCTTGTTTGCCCCGATCGTGATGGCCTTTTCTGCCGAGAGAATCGGTCCGGTCACGACCACGATCCGTTTTTCCCTCGTGGCGAAGTGGCGGACCAGCTTTTCCAGTTTGCTCCAAATCCCCCTGTTGAATTGCGGGGCCTGCGGGCTCATGTTCGACATGTAAAAACTCTCCGACATCGTCCGAGCGGAGTAAGCCATATCCGCTGCCGGAGCCAGGTGTCCGCGATCATATCCGCTTCGTGTATAATCCTGCGGCGTTGCCGAACCTGTGGGAACGTACGGATCCGCTCTGAAGTCGTCGCTTCGATTAACCATTGCGCGGGACACTTCATCCGCTGTCAAGACATATTGCACCCACGCCGGTTGTTCGTGTTTTTCGATATAACCGAGCGCGTATCCTTCACGCTCAATGAGCGTATCAGCCGGACCAGGAACCCCAAGTATCAGATTGTCGTAACCGGATTCGACGACCGGAGTCCGACAGGAAACCGCGAAGATCAGACAGAAGATGATCGCGATGAAAACAATAATCCGTTTGCGTCTTGCCATCGTTGTTCCTCTGGCGGTGCAAAGCAAAAAAAGAGCGGCCTCGACTTGCTGAGTTAGAAGAGGCCCGCCAGAGCCCGAACAACAGCAACAAGCCGGGCCGCAAAATACGGTCCGAGCCGTGGCACTGTTGTTCTATAAAACTGGCGGTTTCTTCCAACTGTGCTATACAGCCCAGAAAAAACTGGGTTGAGATTATATCAAAATAGAATCAAGTCTCTCTAAAAATGCCTTGTACCTCCTGTTTCGGTGTTGATGGCATGTAAATCTTCTCTGTAATATACTCCGTTTGCGTTCATTTTTCAACCAACAGACGTTTTTTGGTGAAAAAATGCACAGTTATCCCATAAAAAACGAAAAAAGTCTCCATGACGGCGATTTTGAGCAGGGGAGCTTGCCGTTTTGAAAAAGCGTTTTTGTCACCTCCTGGAACAGCGTCGGGCGGTGCAAATGACCGCGCGCATGAAGCGCCTGCGGCCGGACCGCCTGTCAGGGTACGAGGCAAAGTTTCGGGAGGCCGGAAACGCGGTCGATGTGGAGGTTGACGGCATGGAGGAACGAATCCCGGTCCGATGCGATCACGGCCTGCGTTTTCGCGCGTGTGAGGCCGGTGTAGATGGTTTCGCGGGTCAGGACGCCGCGGTCGGGACGGAACGGCGGAAGCAGCATCAGGACCTTGTCGTAGTCGCTCCCCTGGGATTTGTGGATGGTGAACGCATAGGCGGGGGCATGCTGCGGGAGGGATTCGAGCGGTATCCCGCGCCACCTGCTCCCGGACGCCGGATCCGGGAAGAAGACCAGACGGCGGTCCGTATGCAGAGACGCCGCCTCCGAACGCGTGAGCGGGCGTCCGTCGTCCCCGGCGTACCAGAGGATCCCCGTGTCGCCGTTGAACACGTTCGTGCCGTAATCGTTTTTGAGGACCAGGAAGACCTCCCCGACGGGGGCCTCCGCGTCCGGGAAGTCCAGGATCGAACGCAGCAGCTTGTTGAGCGCGTTCGCGCCGTACGGCCCGACATTGAATGGCGTGAGGATGCGGAAACGTTCGAAACGGTCCCACGCCTCGTCGACGGTGTCCTCGTCGTAATAATGCCCGGCGGGCGATCCTTCCGAAATCCACGTGCCTTTCACGCTGTCCGCCAGGAATTGACGAAGCAGATTCTTCGGCGGGAGTCCGCGGGAGACGATCGCCGACAGTCCGGGCCACGTCATGTAATCCCAGGCCGCTTCCGCCTGCCCGGCGTTGATCGCGTCCTTCATGGTGCATATCTCGCCGCCTTGCGGGAAACGGCGGCTCTCGGTCAGTTCCGCCAGACAGCCGGGAGCCATGGCGCGCAGGATGCCGCAGAAATCGCCGAAGACCGAGCCGGGCTCCACGGAGGACAGCTGGTGACGGTCGCCCAGCAGGATGACCGCCGCATCGTCGGGGACGGCCTTCAGCAGACGGACCATGAGCGACTGCGCGATCATGGAACACTCGTCCACGATGAAAAGTTTGTAGCGGAGCGGATTCTTCCGGTCGTGCCGGAACGTCCCGGCCTTCTGATCCCATGAAAGCAGGCGGTGTATGGTGGAGGACTGTATCTGCCTGATCTCTTCGCGCCGTTCTTCATCACAAAGATTCTCCAGCTGCTGGTCCAGGGCCTGTTTCATGCGCATCTGCGCCTTTCCGGTCGGGGCGCACAGGATGATGTCGGAGGGCTTCTCGCTGCGGCGCGCGAGGATCACGGAGACGATGGTCGTCTTGCCGGTCCCGGGGCCGCCGCTGATGACCAGGAATCGCGAGCCGGCCGCCGCGGCGACGGCGGCTTTCTGTTCGTCGCCCAGCTGAAGCCTGGTGATCTCTTCGAACGGGATGGTTCCCGCCGGACGGACGGTCTCAGAGGCTCGGGACGCCAGATAGTCCCGCAGGAACAATTCGTTCTGAAACGCCCGCCCGAGATAATACAGCCCGTTCGCCAGGACCAGCGGCGTCGCCTGAAACGCTTCGAGCGCATCGGGATGACATTCCCGGAAAAGATGCGGGAACGCCTCCGGTCCGGGCGGCCAGTCGTCCATCCGGTCGACGAACCCGAGGTCCGGCGGGAGATCATCGGCCCCGGGCGAAAGCGGCTCCGCGTCTTCCGAAGCGGAGAGCGTCTTCAAATACCTTTTGAGCGATCCCCGTGCGGCGATCTTTTCCGCGGGCAGGGCGATCTCCCGATGCACGGACGCGGCGTTGGAGACCAATGCGGCAAGAAGGGTCAGGGCCGGATCGCCGCCGGCGTTTCTGCCGACAAAACGGGCAAACGCGACGTCGATGTCGGAGAGAATTCCGCGTCCGCGCAGCATGGTCAGAGGATCAAACATGTTCACACTCCCTCCTTTTGGAAGAGCTTCAGAAGATCTTCGAGGCATTTTTCCGGCGGCACGTCGAACCAGACGCCGTTGGGCGTCCCGCGCGACAGTCCGCGCAGGAAGACGTAGTAGACGCCGCCGAAGGCATCGTAATCCATGCCGCGCTGGCGCAGGAGCCGGAGCAGCGCCGCAGAGTAGAGGTAGGATTGCAGGACGTAGCCCTCTTTCCCCATCGCGGTACGGATGCGGTCGGGGGTGTAATCCGCGTCGGAAGCGCCCAGCCAGTTCGTTTTCCAGTCCACGATGTAATACTTGCCGTCATGCTCGAAGATCAGGTCGATGATGCCGTTGAGGACGCCGTTCCCGTCGTGGGACGCGTTGGTCCGGTCGATGAGCGGCCTGGCCTGTTCGGACGCGGTGTTCGCCAGGGTGGAAAGGATTTGTCCGAGATCGAGGCTGGCCGAAGCATCCAGGAAGAACTCCATTTCCGCGACCGTCCTGTCCTGCCGGATTTCGGACAGCGGGATCCCGACGCCGCCGCCGGGCGTTTTCGGCAGGGGGACCTGAAGCGTGCGGGCGACTCCGTCGAGGAGCTGCCGCTTCCGAGTCTCGTCCGCCGGGTCGAAGCCGTATTCGCGCATGGCGGCGGCGATCCTGCCGTCGATGGCGTCCCGGTTCGACGGACTGTCCTGTCTGTCAACGGCAAAGAGATTGAAATGCCCCGCGCAGTTTTCCAGCAGTTTGTGCGTCATGCTGCCGACGGTCGCGCCGTGCGGGAAGTCGCGGAACAGGTTGACGTCGCCGGAGGGAACGGCAGGCGCGCCTGCGTCGGCGTCCGCAAATGTTTCGCCCACGTCTTCCCCCTCGGGCACGCCATTGAGTTCGTCCAGATCCGCCGGGGTCTCGCGTTCCACATCGGCGCGCTTGTTCAGGATGTTCTGGAACGAGGTGAAGCTCATGATGCTCCATTTGTCCCGGACGCTGCCGGAGAAAGACGCCTCCTCGAGATTCTCCGGGCCTTCTTCCTTCCGAAGCGGCCCTATGGGATCCCTCTTTCCGAAGTGGCGCTCGAAAACGCCGCTCCGACGGATGCGGAAAGCATCGTTTCCGGCGGAAGCGCCGCCGTCGCCGCTTTCCATGTCGTCCAGATCGTTCCACCAGTCGGCCGGCTGCCGCGGGAAGATATCCTCCGACTCCTCGAAATACCCGGAATCCCAGAGCTGTTCCACGACCGTCTTTCCCGGGCACGTCCCGGACGGCCTGTGCGAGGACAGGAGGACGCCCTGCGCGGAATTGACATAATTGGTGGCGCTTCTGTTCGGTTTCGGGAGCTGCTGCGTGTACAGGTAGGTGACAAGAGCCGCGCGTGTCAGCGACACATAAAGCAGGCGCAGATTGTTCCTGACCTCCTCCTGCCGGGCGATCGTGCGGCTGTCGTCGCCCTGCCCGAAATCCAGGACCGTCTCCGGCGTCTCCGCTTCCTGCGAGGCCGTATTGAACCTGTAGGCGACTTCGTTCTTCAGCATCTGTTTCCAGTCGGTTTTCGCGGGATACGGGACGAAGACGACCGGGAATCCCAGGCCTTTCGCGGCGAACATGGTCAGGATCTGGACGGATGCGGAGTCCCGGTCCAGACGCAGCTGGTCGGGATTGTCCTCGGAGTCGTCCGCGGCGACGCTCCCGGCCTGGTCGCTCACGATCAGATTCAGACTGTTGAGGATGTCTTCCGGCAGAAGATGATCCTGTGCCTCTTTCCTGTAAAGCAGCTCCATCAGCTGGATGAGATTCGTTATCACGCGTTCCCCGTTGAATTCGGAAAGGATCCTCATGCGCGGGGATGTGCCGGAAACGGGAGTATCCAGGAACTGCAGGAAAGCCGCCGGCAATCCGGACTGGCCCCATATCCTCCCGTACTCCGTCATCAGCTTCATCAGGGATTCCAGCCGGGCGGAATCGGACAGGACGTCGTCGCCGGAAAAACGGAAAAACGGGGAAAGCATCAAACCGCGGACGGACTGCATGTCGGGATGCAGGAAACACCGGAGGAGCAGGAGCATGATCCTCGCTTCGTCCGTATCGTAGATCTTGCCGGACTTGCACGCGGACGCGGCGATGCCCTCCATGTTGAGACGTTTCACCAGTTCGGCGGCCTGATCGTGCGTCTGCACCAGGATGGCGATGTCGGACGCGCGGAGACGGCGCGGGATCTTTTTCTCCTCCTTTTCGCCGGTTTCGCCGGTTTCGCCGTCGTCATCGTCGTCCCGCTTCTCGAACACCTGCATATCGCAGTCTTCCGACAGCAGATAGCGTATCTCGCGCACGACGTCGTCCACGATCGCGGGGGCGCAGTCGCTCTTCGTCCCCACGTAATGCCGGAGCCGGAGCGAGCCTCCGGGGTTGTCCGGGAAGTCTCCGGGGGCACCCGACTCGATCGAAACGAACGGGATATCCTTCTGGAGGAAAACGCCGTGGGTCTCATGCGGGGCTTCCAGGTCGCCGTCGCTGAAGATCCGGTTGACGGCCTCGATCATGTCGCGCGAGCTTCTGAAATTCTTCGTCAGGGTGTACTGGCCGTTCGCTGTGTTCTTCGCCTGAAGATAGGTGTAGATGTCGGCGCCGCGGAACCCGTAGATGGCCTGCTTCGGATCGCCGATCATGTAGAAGATATTCCGGCAGTTCCCGGGGAAGCATTGATCGAAAATGCGGAACTGGAACCGGTCCGTGTCCTGGAATTCGTCGACGAAAACGGCCAGATACTGCGCCCGGATCGATTCCGCCAGACCGGGGTCTTTCCGAAGCGCCGCGTCGAAATCCCGGATGATGTCGTCGTAGGAGATCACGCCGTCCTTGTCTTTTTCGGTCTGAAGTCCCTCTCTGACATAGCGATAGACATCCCGGAAGAGGGTCTGCCGTTCATTCAGGACCTCTCCGTCGGCACTGTCCCGGTCGATCGGATCCGATGCGAATTTCGCCGCCTTCTGAAGCGTTTCGAACGTTTCATCGGTCCGCGCGTCGCCCCCGTAGAAACGATTCCGGCAGAACCTCCGTATCAGGCGGTCTCTGTATTCGGCTTCGTCCGGGACCAGCTCCGTTTCGAATCCGTTTCCGGATCTCAGTGCATACTCCCGGAGCATCTTCTGGCAGAACCCGTGGATCGTGCTGACCGTCATTTCGTCGATGGAGCTGATGGCGAGCTGCAGGAGGAACTGTTCCTTCCGCTTTTCCGCGAAGCCGAAAAGGTCCTGTTCCGGGGACGGTCCCGGTTTCCGTTCGGGTTCCAGTTTGCGGAGTTCCTGATTCAGGATCGTCAGGATGCGCGTCTTCAATTCGTCCGCCGCGGCTTTGGAAAAAGTCGTCACGAGGATCTTCCGAACGGGGACGCCTTTCCGGATCAGACGCAGGATAAGGTGCGCGATCGTGTAGGTCTTGCCGGTCCCGGCGCTGGCTTCGATCAGATACCGTTCGCCGGGGGTGGACGGCCGGACATGTCCGGCGGCGACGGCGTCGGGACCGGATCCGGCCTGGTACTCCGGGGGCAGATTCAGGGGATAGTCGTCAAGATCGCAGACCTTCATTTCTCAGTCCCTTTCCTCTTTCCCGCCGATTTCTCCTGACGGAAAACGACGGCTCCGAAGAACGCCCCGGCGAGGCTTCTGAAAGCGTCGGTGAACGGAAGCACGGGGCCGAAGAAATCGCCGAATTTTTCGACCTCGCCTTTGCTGTTTTTGCTGCCGTTCCAGCACAATTCCGCCTGCGATCTTTTCCTCTTTTCGTCCGCTGCGGAGAAGAACTTATACGACGCTTTCGGGAAAAACGGCAGCGGTTTTCGCATCCCGGCATGATAAAGGCACAGGAACCGCTTCACGATCTTCACCGCAGCCGCGGGGTCCATCGCATCCGCCTTCGCGACGGCAAT
>JAFYBD010000305.1 GCA_017540385.1 Lentisphaeria bacterium | reverse complement strand
GTTCTGCCGCGCGTTCGCCGAGTTCGCGGCGTTTGACGGAGGCGGCGAGCAGGCTCCGGAGCGCGCCGACGAGTTCATCGTCCTTCATCACGCGCAGCACGGCGTCGCCCTTCACGAGGGCGTCCAGCGCCTGACGGAAATTCTTCAGCTGGGGGCCGCAGACGACCGGCTTTCCCATCGCGGCGGGTTCGATGATGTTCTGCCCCTCGTTGTTTCCCGCGAGCGTCTTGCCCATGATGACGAGGTCCGCGCCCTGAATGAGCCGCGCCAGCTCGCCGGTCGTGTCCGCCAGCAGCACGGAGAAGGCGCGTTCCGCCCCGGCGCCGTTGCTCCTGCGGCGGTAGGAGAGGCCGCGCGCCTGAATGAGTTTCTCGATGTCCGCGCCGCGTTCGGCGTGACGCGGCACCAGCACCAGCCGGAGCTGCGGGAATTCTTCGCGCAGGGCCATGAACGTGTCCAGGATGAGCGGCTCCTCCGGGTTGTGCGTGGAGGCCGCAATCAGCGTCGTGATGCCTTTTTCGCCGAAGATCTCCTCGAAATCCGCCCCCGCGCCGGACGGCGGAGCCTGGTCGAACTTGATGTTGCCGCAGACTGAAATGCGGCCCCCGAGTCCGGGCGCGATGGTCAGGAGGCGTTCGCGGTCGAGCTCGGTCTGGGCGCAGATATGATCGAATTTCCGCAGCATGGGCGCGATGAACGCGCGGAATCTGCGGTAGCCGCGGTAGGAATGGTCGGAGATGCGCGTATTCGCGAGCATGAGCTTCGCGCCGGAGCGTTTCGCCGACGAGATCAGCTGCGGCCAGAGTTCGGTCTCGAAGATCACGAGTTTGGACGGCCGGATCAGCCGCATCGCCGACCACACGAAGAAACACCAGTCGATGGGGCAGAAGATGACCTGCACGCGCGCCGGATCGGTCTTGTTCCGCGCGATCTCCTGCGCGGTCGTGGTCGTGGTGCTCAGGATGAACTTGCGGTCGGGTTCCGCCGCCTGCCAGGCCTTCAGCAGCGACAGCGTGAGGTTGGTCTCGCCCACGCTCACTGCGTGCAGCCAGATCGCCCCGCGCCAGCCTGCGAGTTCGCGGCGGCGTGCCGCGCCGAAGATGCCGAAACGCTCGGCGTACGTCTTCTTATAGCCCGGGCGGCGGATGTATTTCACGATGAGCCCGGGGAGATAGAAGAGGAAAACGTGGGGGAAAATGAGGTTGTAAATCAGAAGCATGGCGTGTGCGGTTACGGGTTTTCGGGGAGAATATAATATACCTCATTTCCCCGAAAAAGCAACCTCGTTTGCATGAGAAAACCCCGCCGGGCATGCGTCTCCGGCGGGGTTATGGCGTTTGTTCGTGCGGGATCGCCCGGCTCAGTTCTTGAGGCTGTGGATGGGGGCGGGGATGCGGCCTCCGCGTGCGATGAACTTCGTGGGGGAGAGGGTGTTCACTGGCATGACGGGGGCCTCGCCGAGGAGACCGCCGAAGTTGACCGTGTCGCCGACTTTGCAGCCGATGGCGGGGATCACGCGGACGGCGGTCGTCTTGGTGTTCACCACGCCGATCGCGATCTCGTCGGCGATGATGCCGGAGATGACTTCGGCCGGGGTGTCGCCCGGGATGGCGATCATGTCGAGCCCCACGGAACACACCGCGGTCATGGCTTCGAGTTTTTCGAGGTGGAGCGCGCCGGACCGCGCCGCGGCGATCATGCCCGCGTCCTCGGAGACGGGGATGAACGCGCCGGAGAGTCCGCCGACCTGGGAGGACGCCATCACGCCGCCCTTCTTGACGGCGTCGTTCAGCAGCGCGAGCGCGGCGGTCGTGCCGTAAGCGCCGCACTGTTCCAGCCCCATGGACTCCAGGATATGCGCCACGGAGTCGCCGATGGCCGGGGTGGGCGCGAGGGAGAGGTCGACGATGCCGAACGGCACGCCGAGCCGGTTGGACGCCTCGCGGGCGACGAGCTGGCCGACGCGGGTGATCTTGAACGCGGTCTTCTTGATGATCTCGGCGATCTCCGCCAGCGAGCAGTCGCCCGCTCTGCGGATGGCGGACGCCACGACGCCGGGGCCGGACACGCCGACGTTGATGACGGTCTCGGGTTCGCCGAGCCCGTGGAACGCTCCGGCCATGAAGGGATTGTCCTCGGGTGCGTTGGCGAAGACGACGAGCTTGGCGCAGCCGATGGAGCCGCGGTCGGCCGTGAGTTCGGCGGTCTTCCGCACGATGCGGCCCATTTCCGCGACGGCGTCCATGTTGATGCCGGCCTTGGTGGATGCGACGTTCACGGAGGAGCAGACGAGATCGGTCGCGGCGAGCGCTTCCGGGATGGATTCGATGAGCACGCGGCTGCCGTTGGATTCGCCCTTCTGCACGAGCGCGCTGTAGCCGCCGATGAAGTTGATTCCGAGTTCGTGCGCGGCCCGGTCGAGGGCCTTCGCGATGCCGACCGCGCCGTCGTGGTCGAGCCTGCCGCAGAGGAGCGCGGCCGGGGTCACGGAGACGCGTTTGTTGATGATGGGGATTCCGTACATCTTTTCGATGTCGCAGCCGACTTTCACGAGGTTGTGGGCGCGCGACATGACTTTGTCGTAGATGTTGTCCGCCAGGCGTTTCGGGTCGTCGCTCTGGCAGTCGTAGAGCGAGACGCCCATGGTGATGGTGCGGATGTCGAGACACTCTTCGCGGATCATGTTGAGCGTTTCGAGGATGTCGAATTTGTCGAGCATGGGGGCGGTACCTCGCGTCTCAGATCTTGTGCATGGTGTTGAAGATGTCCTCGTGCATCGTGAGGATCTTCAGGTTGTTCTCCGTCCCGATGCGCGACATCGCGTCCACGAAATCGGGGAACGGCACGGTGATGCCGTCGATGTCTGTGATCATGATCATGGTGAAGTAGTCCTGCAGGACGGTCTGGGAGATGTCGAGGATGTTCACGCCGCAGCGGGCACACTCCGCGCTGACTTTCGCGATGATGCCGACGGCGTCTTTGCCGATGACGGAGACAACAGCTTTCATGGCCGGAACCTTTCGTTCGGGGGAGGGGGACGCGGCATGTGCGCGGACCCGGATGTTTTGATAAAAGAGGCCAAATAATTTACACCCCGTGAGACGGAAAAGCAACCGGAAAAGGCAAAGAAGCGGCCGCCGCGGGGCATTTTGTCGGAAAAACGCGCCAAATATGGCCCCGTTTGACACGGTTTGCGCTTGACTTCGCGCCTCCGCGCGGTTATATTACTCCGGCAATCATTTATCCTAACGAAACGAACGGAAAGGACCCCCCGCCATGTCGAACACGAAACGCAACATCGCCCTCAGTCTGCTCCTCGGAGCCGCAATCGTCGCGACCGCCGACGACGGCAGCTCCCTCTGGCTGCGCAAACCCGCTCCCGATCCCTCCATCGTGCAGACGGAGTCCAAGATCAGCGACACGCTCCGCATCACGTTTGCCGAGCTGGGGTCGTTCAAGGGCAGCAGCGTCGCGGTCATGGAGGACAAACACCGCACCGACCTCGGAGACGACGGATTCGAGATCCGCATGGACGGCGAAAAGGTGAAGATCATCGCCAAGCGCGAGATCGGGCTGCTCTACGGCGCGTATTACCTGCTGCGTCATCAGGCGTGCGGCACGCAGATCACCGCCAACTTCGCCGCGAAGGAAGTCCCGTACTACAAATACCGCATGCTCAACCACTGGGACAACCTCGACGGTACCGTCGAGCGCGGTTACGCCGGCAGCTCCATCTGGAAATGGGACGAGCTCCCGGAGACCGTCTCGCCGCGTTATACCGAGTACGCCCGGGCGAACGCCTCCATCGGCATCAACGCCACGGTGCTGAACAACGTGAACGCCTCGCCGAAGATGCTCGAGACCGCGAACCTGAAGAAAGTGAAGGCGATCGCCGACGTCCTGCGTCCTTACGGCATCCGCGTCTTCCTCTCCGTGAACTTCGCCTCGCCCATGGTCATCGGCGGCCTGAAGGACGCCGACCCGCTGAAACCAGAAGTCCTCGCCTGGTGGAGAGATAAGGCGAAGGAAATCTACGACCTCGTGCCCGATTTCGGCGGATTCCTCGTGAAAGCGAACAGCGAAGGCCAGCCCGGCCCGTGCGATTACGGACGGACCCACGCCGACGGCGCGAACGTGCTGGCGGACGCCCTGAAACCCTACGGCGGCGTCGTCATCTGGCGCGCTTTCGTGTACGGCCGGAAGTCCGAAGAACGAGTCCAGCAGGCCCTGCTCGAGTTCCAGCCGCTCCAGGGCAAGTTCCGCGACAACGTGATCGTGCAGGCGAAGAACGGCCCGCTCGATTTCCAGCCCTGCGAGCCCTTCCATCCCATGTTCGGCAAGATCACGAAGATCCCGCTCGCCATCGAGTTCCAGATCACGCAGGAATACCTCGGCCAGTCCAACCATCTGGCCTACCTCGGCACCCTCTGGAAAGAGGTGCTTGACAGCGACACCTATCAGAACGGCCCCGGCAGCACGGTCGCGAAGAAGATACACGAGTCCGGCATGATCGCAGGCGTGGCGAACATCGGCGACGACGTGAACTGGTGCCGCCATCCGTTCGCCCAGGCCAACTGGTACGCGTTCGGCCGCCTTGCCTGGAATCCGAACCTGAAAGCCGACGACATCGCCCGCGAATGGCTCTCCCAGACGTTCACCTCGAACCCAGCGTTCGTCGAGCCCGTGTGCGACATGATGATGAGCAGCGTCCCGGCGATCCGCCAGTACATGATGCCGCTCGGACTCGCCCACATCTTCGCCTCCACGCTCGGCAACCACTACGGACCCGGTCCGTGGCTCTACCAGACCGGCAACGATTCCTTCCTCCAGTACGCGTCGCTGCTCTCCACCAACGACAACGTCCCGACCCGCAAGGTCTTCGACGCGACCGCGACCGAGCTCGGCGCCGACCGCACGAAGAAGGGCACCGGCACCGTGATGCAGTACAATGCGCCGCTGTGCGACGAGTACGACGACATCAATACCTGCCCCGAACGCTACTGGCTGTGGTTCCACCGCCTCCAGTGGAATCAGAAGATGCCCACCGGCGACACGTTCTGGGAGCACCTCTGCGGCCAGTTCGAGTCCGGCGCGAAGACCGCCGCGACCTATCCGGCCGTCTGGGAGTCCGTGAAGATGTACGTCGATCCCGAACGCTACGACCTGGTGCTCGGCCGCCTGAAACTTCAGGCGCGCGAAGCCGTGTGGTGGAAGGACGCCTGCATCCTCTTCTACCAG
>JAFYBD010000304.1 GCA_017540385.1 Lentisphaeria bacterium | reverse complement strand
CCGGGTGTAATCAACCGCGCCGTTTGAGCGCGCCATGTGTGCGCGAGGGGAGGTATGCGGTTACGGCCGCACTGAAGAGGGGGAGGGGCGACGGTCCGCTCAGAGCGAACGGAAATGCCCGGCGACGTCGGAGATGATGCGTTCGAGGGGGAGTTCGGCCTTCCATCCGCAGATGCGCCCGATCTTCGTGCAGTCCGGCGCGCGGTGGAGCATGTCCTCGAATCCGACCTCGTAGGCTTCGTCGTAGGAGACGGAGACGATCTCCGAGGTGCTGTGAAGCTGCTCTACGATGGTCTCCGCGAGCTCGCGGATCGTGATCCGGTTCGTGCTGCCGATGTTCAGGATCTGGCCGAACGACGCTTCGCAGTCCGCGAGGAGCCGGAGCGCCCGGACGGTGTCCGAGACGTGGCAGAAGCAGCGCGTCTGTTTGCCGGTGCCGTACACGCGGAGCGGTTTGCCCTGGAGCGCCGCGGAAACGAACCGCGGGATCACCATGCCGTAACGCCCGGTCTGGCGTGGGCCGACGGTGTTGAAGAACCGCGTGACGGTGCCGGGGAGGCCCTTCGAGCGGTGATAGGCCATCAGGAGGAATTCGTCGATGAGCTTGCTGCAGGCGTAGCTCCAGCGGGAATGTGTGGACGGGCCGATGATGAGGTCGTCGGTCTCGTGGAACGGCACGTTGGTGGATTTGCCGTAGACTTCGCTGGTCGAGGCCACGAAGAGCCTGCGTCCGCCGTATTTCGAGGCGAGCTTCAGGATGCGCGAGGTGCCGGAGACATTGGTCTCGATCGTGCGGATGGGATCGTGCACGACGAGTTCCACCCCGACCGCGGCCGCCAGATGATAGATCACGTCGGCCTTCTGAATCATGCGGGGCAGGGCGCGCGAGGTGATGACGTTCCCCTTCACGAATTCGATCCGGTCCTGATGCGGGAGGCGTTTGAGGTTCTCGAGGGAGCCGGTCGAGAGGTCGTCGATGACGGAGACCGAGTGCCCGTCCTTCAGCCAGGATTCGGCGAGGTGGGAGCCGATGAACCCGGCTCCGCCTGTGATGAGGATGTTCATGGTTTGCCCGCCCTGTCTTCGTCGGCATCGCCGTCTGCGGGGTTGCCCGGCACGAGCGGATGCGAGCCCTTCACGAACCCGATCTTCAGGGCGAAATACGCGATGAGGCCCCAGAAGACGTAGATGTTCACGAGGAGGAACGGGAAGAGGAAGGGATTGACCAGGAACGAGGAGACGAGCCACGCGAGGAGCAGGAGACCCACGATGAGGGCGCGTTTGCGGTTGTGGCGCGCGGAGACGAGGAACTTGCCGAAGTGCAGGTAGGGGACCTGGCTGACCATCAGGAATCCGAGCGCCATCGCGTACGTGGGCAGATAGCGGAAATAGTCGCGGAGGGCGTTGCCGCCCTTTTCCGTGGCGGCGAAGAGGATGATCGTGCAGAGGGCTGCGGCCGCGCCGGGGGAGGGCAGGCCGGTGAACGTCTCGCTGCTCTTCTTCTCGTACATCGCGTGAACGTTGTACGTGGCGAGGCGTAGAGCTGCGCAGCCGAGGTAGATGCCGCAGAGGATGCAGATCGGGATGAAGCCGCCTGTGCGCTCGATGTGGCGCATGTTGTGCGCCATCACGGCGACGAGCGTGGCCGGTGCGACGCCGAAGGTGGTCATGTCGGCGAGGGAGTCCATCTGAAGTCCCTCGAGACTGGTGGCGTTCAGGAGACGCGCCGTGAATCCGTCGAACATGTCGAAGACCATGGCGAAGAGGATCATGCCGGCGCTCCAGGCGAAAATGGTGGCCATGGCCTGATGGTCGCCGGCGTTCTTGTACGCCTGCAGCGTGATGAGGATGGCCGCGTAGCCGCACAGGGAATTGCAGAGCGTGAGGCTGTTCGGAATGAATTTCAGCCACTGCAGAAGCCGTCTGGACGGGGTCATGCGTTTGGGTTCGTCGTTGGGATTCATGAGTGTTCCTTGGCGGCCAGTTCTTCGGCCAGGGCGTGGAGTTTTTTCTTCGCTTCGGGGCGGATGAACGCGAGGATGGAGGAACCCGCGCGGACGGACTCGCCCACGTTCACCGCCACGTCGATGCCCATCCCGGCTGGGATGTAGAGTTCCGTGCGGGAACCGAATTTGATCATGCCGTATTTCTGTCCGCGCGAATAGGTCTCGCCGGGATTGACCGGGCAGACGATCCTGCGGGCAATGGCCCCGGATACCTGCTTGACCGCGATCGGGAACGTCTCGCCCTCGAACGTGCCGACGCCCCCGAGGAGCATGGATTCGTTGACTTTGCCCGCGTCCGGGTCGCGCGCGTCGAGGAATTTGCCGGGCTTGTAGAGCTTGAACTTGACCTTCATGTCCCACGGGGCGCGGTTCAGGTGGACGTTGAATACGGAGAGGAAGATGCCGATGCGCAGGATGTCCTTGTCATGGAAGAGGCGGCGGATTTCCTCGCACTCGAGCGTCTCGGACTTGATGAGCTCGACGTCGCGGATGGTGCCGTCGGCCGGGGACACGATGGCGTTCGGATCGGACGCGATTTTGCGGGGCGGATCGCGGAAGAATGCCGCGACGGAGAAACACACGAGGGCCGCCAGGGCGACGACCGCGCCCGCCAGAGCCGGGGGTACGACGCGCATGGAAACGCAGACTGCGCTGAGGAAGAGGACGATCAGGAATATGGCGACCGCCATACCCCATTCTTTTTTACCGTATTTGGTGAGAATCATGATGAAAGCCCTTGGTGTTTTTTGAACTCAAATCGGAACGGGCGGCCTGACGAGGCCGCCTGCGGAACGCAGTGCGAGGTTGCCGTGGCAGAACGCGAGCGCGAGGGCGTCCGTGGCGTCGTCCGGTATCTGCGAGACGTCGAGACCGCCGAGATTGGCCATGATGGACGCCACCTGGCTTTTGTCCGCCTCGCCGAGCCCGGTGGCGGCGCGCTTGGCGCTCTTCGGGGAGTATTCGAACGCGGGCACGCCGCACTCGGCGAGGGCGGTGATGACCGCTCCGCGCGCGAGGCTGAGGATCATGGCGGTCTTGACGTTGCGGGAGACGAACGCCGACTCGATGGAGGCGGCCTCGGGCTTGAACGAAGAAACAAGTTCGCGAATGCCCCCGGCAAGACGCCTGAGACATTCGCTGTGGGGCAGGGATGCCGCGTTGCGAATCAATCCGCAGTCCAGGATCCTGAACGAGCCGTTTGTTCGCATGTCGATTACGCCGTATCCGGTTTTGCGGATGGCCGTATCAATGCCGATGATGATCATCCGTGGCACCCCCGCCGGGGCGAAACGAGGACGCAGAGGTCAGCCCTGCGCGTCGATCTCGTCGAGGACCTCGCTGGCGATGTTTTCGTTGGAGTAGACGGCCTGCACGTCGTCGAGCTCCTCGAGACGGTCGACGAGGCGGAGGACCTGCTGGGCCTTGGAGAGGTCGTTGATGCCGACGGTGTTTTCCGGCTTGCGGGTGAGCTTGGCTTCGGAACATTCGATTCCGGCGTCTTCGAGGGCCTTGGCGATGTCGGCGAAGGCTTCCGGGGCGGCCCAGATCTCGGCGATGCCGTCTTCGGCCGTGATGTCCTCGGCTCCGGCTTCGAGCGTGAGCTCCATGAGCTTGTCCTCGTCGGCGTTGTCGCCCTCGATGATGAAGTGCGCCTTGCGCTGGAACATCCAGGACACCGCGCCGCTCGCGGCCAGGTTGCCGCCGTTGCGGTCGAACGTCATGCGGACGTCGCCGATGGTGCGGTTGCGGTTCTCGGTGAGACATTCCACGACGAACGCGGTACCCGCGGGTCCGTATCCTTCATAAGTGATTTCTTCGTAGGCCACGTCACCGAGTTCGCCCGCGCCCTTCTTGATGGCGCGTTCGATGTTCTCGCGGGGCATGTTTGCGGCCTTGGCGGAAGCGAGGGCCATGCGCAGTTTAATGTTGGAGGCAGGATCCTTGCCGCCCTGCTTGGTGGCAACCATGATTTCCTTGGCGAGGCGGGAAAACGCCTGACCTTTTTTCTTGTCGGTTGCTTCTTTTTTGTGCTTGATATTCGCCCATTTGCTGTGACCGGACATAATAACTCTCCATATTGATTGAGGTTTTTGAGTCAAAAACAGTTCTTATAAATATATCACGTGATCGGCGATTGTCAACCGTTTTTCTTGTCTTCCGACTGCTTTTTTCCGGTTTCCCCGGGTTCGGACTCGGGATGGACCGGGTATTTGCAGTCGGACAGCCGGAAAACCGGGTCCGGGAGGGGCCGCCCGGCGAGGAAGTCGCGGCAGAGGGATTCCGCGCGGTCGAGTTCGTCCGGTTTGAGCCAGTGGATGGGGCAGCCGTCGTGCTCGAACTTGCGGAACCAGGAGTCCTGTCGCTTGGCGAACTGGCAGATTTTCGCATAGAGCTGGTCGTGCATCTCCTCGCGCGTGAGCTGTCCCTGAAGGAAGCGCGCGAGATAACGGTACTCGAGGCCGAGGAATTCCATCTTCTCCCAGCTCATGCCCGCGTCGTGGAGCCGCGCGGCCTCTTCGATCATCCCGGAGTCCAGACGCGAATCCAGACGCTCCAGGATGCGCCGCCTGGTCTCCGTCCGGGTCCGGTAAAGCCCGAGCACGAGAAACTCCGAATCGGGGAAGGGGCGTTCGAGTTCGTTCGGGGGGACGCCGTCGTTTGCGGCCCGGGCGAGCTCGATGGCGCGGATCAGACGGATGCGGTTGTCGGGTTCGTTTGAGGGGACGGCGCTCTCCGGGTCGAGCTCCAGCAGCAGGCGGCGCAGGGAGGGCGTGTCGAGCGAACGGAGATATTCGCGGTAGTCGGGCACGGGCGCGCCCGGCGCAAGGCGGTAGGAGAAGATCATGCCGTGCAGATAGAGCGCGGTCCCGCCGACGAAGAGCGGCACGCGGCCGTCGCGCTCGGCCTCGTCCACGGCGTTCGCGGCGTCGCGCAGGAATTCGGCGAGGGAGTATTCGGCGTCCGGCGGCAGGATGTCGATGAGCTTGTACGGCACGGGCGGTTCTCCGGGCGGGGCGTATTCGGCGAGGTCTTTTCCGGTGCCGATGTCGAGTCCGCGGTAGATCTGGCGCGAATCCGCGCTCAGGATCGTCGCACGGAGACGCTGCGCGAGGGCGACTCCGAACGAGGTCTTGCCGCAGGCGGTGGGGCCGAGCAGGATGATGATGCGATGAGTGTCTGGCATGGTCTGAATCCTCCAAAACAGGGGAAAAAAGGAAAAAAACACGACTTTCTTTATAATATAGCGCGTTTTCGACTGGTAATCACGCGGAAAAGGGGTAAATTACAAAGGAAAATCGTTTTTTTTCGATATCAACCGTCAATTTTGGGAAAAATCATGCCAAAACAAAATACCGTGAAAGGTCCGGCAGTCGTCAAGGGCATCGCCCTTCATACTGGCGCCCGGGCCGCTCTCCGTATCCTGCCCGCCGAACCGAACACCGGGATCGTGTTCCGCCGCGTCGACATGCCGGGCGCGCCCGAGGTCGCCGCGAACGCGCGGAACGTGGTCGACGTGCGCCGCGCCACCACGATCGCGTCGCGCACCACGGGAGCGTTCGTCCTGACCGTGGAACACATCATGGCTTCGCTGCACGCCGCGTGCGTGGACAACGCCGTGATCGAGATGGACGGCCCGGAACCCCCGATCGCCGACGGCAGCGCCATGCCGTATTTCGAGGGCATCATGGAAGCCGGGATCGAGGAGCAGGACGCCGAAGCGCAATACTGGACGGCGACCGCCCCGATCGTGATCGAGGAGGGATCCGCCATGCTGGCGCTCGCGCCCGCAGACGACCTCAGGATCTCGTTCACGACCGAATACGGCTACAGCGGGCTCGACACGCAGTTCTTCTCCTGCCAGATTACGCCTGAGAATTTCCGCGAGAACCTCGAGGGCGCGCGGACGTTCTGCCCCTACAAGGAGCTCGAACAGGTCATCGCGGCCGGACTCGCGAAGGGAGGCAGCCTCGACAACGCCATCATTCTGCACGACGGCGCGCTGATCTGCAAGGACGGACTGCGTTATCCGAACGAGCTCGTCCGTCACAAGATCATGGACATGGTCGGCGACCTGTACCTCGTCGGGAAGCGCGTCCGCGCCCATGTCATGTCCGTGAAATCCGGTCACCCCACGCACTGCAAACTCGCCATGGCCATGCTCGAACAGGAAGCAAAGGCCGCCGCCGCACAATAAGGAGACGATCCATGAAGACCAATTCGATTCTTTCCGTCCGCGACATCCGGTCCGTTCTGCCGGTTCGTCAGGACTACCTGATGCTCGACCGCGCGAAGATCGTGGACGAGAACACGCTCGTCGGGTGGCGCAACCTCACCATCGGCGACGGCTTCTTCCAGGGGCATTTCCCGGGGCATCCGATTCTGCCCGGCGTGATGCAGGTGGAGGCCATCGCCCAGCTCGCCGAACTCGGCGTGTGGGAGCGTCTCGACCCCGAACGTACCCGCGACATTTACGTGAAGAGCATCCGCAACGTGAAGTTCCGCCGCCCGAACACTCCCGGCGACCGCTGCCTGATCGAGGCGAGCATCCAGTCCGTCGAGAACGGCGAGGCGAAGATCGTCGCCACCGTGAAGAACAACGGCGGACTCGCGTGCCAGGCCGAAATGGTGATGGCCGTGCGCGACCGCGTGACCGAGCTGCCCGAGCCGCCCGAATTCGGCCCCGTCGACAAGACCGACGAGACGCAGGACGTGTCCTCGGTCATGGACATCATCCCCCACCGGTATCCGTTCCTCTATGTGGACTATATCTCGAAGCTCGAGGAAACCCGCGTCACGGCCGTGAAGAACCTGAGCAGCTGCGAGCCCTCCATCCGCGCGTATTCCGACGGCTACATGGTCCTTGCGAACTCGATCCAGCCGGAGATCATCTCCGAGGCGGGGGCGATCCTGCTGCTCGGGAACGAGGCCAACAAGGGCAAGCTCGCGTTCTTCATGGGCATCGAGTCCGCCGAGTTCAAGGCTCCGGTCTTCCCCGGCGACCAGCTCGTGATGACGCTCGAACTCCCCGTCTTCACGCGCAGATTCGGCAAGGGCACCGGCTCGCTGGCCGTCGGCGGACGCGTGGTCACCGAGCTCGCCATGGCGTTCGCGCTCGTGGATAAATGACGCCTCCGGGGCGGTCCCGATCCCGGCTCCGCCCCGATAATCTCCCCCAATCAAGTTCAAACAGGAGACCCGATCGATGAGACAAAAACTTCTGATGCTGGCGGCCGTCTTTTTCGGCGTTCTGGCGTTCATCTTCACATATCAGCAGATCAAGCAGGAACGCTCGAAGATCATGAGCAGCGCCGTGCGCGTGAAGCTCATCCGCGTGAAAAACGATCTCTCCGAGGGCGACAAGCTCATGGAGACCGACGTGGAGATGTACGAGGGCATGCGGTTCGCCAACGCCGCCGCGAACACCCTCGAGATCCCGTGGGACCGCCGCGCGGACGTGATCGGTTCCCCGCTCCGCTCCATGGTGCGCAAGGGCGACATCCTCACGTGGCGCGATTTCCGCCAGGTCTTCACGAAGGAGCGCACGGGCCTGCCCGCCCAGACGCGGTCCGGCTGGCGCGCCATCTCGATCCCGGTGAGCTCCGTGACCTCGGTTTCCGGCCTGATCCGCCCGAACAACTTCGTGGACGTGATCGGCACGTTCCATTTCCCGGACGCGAAAGGCGACGCCACGCTCGACACGGTCACGATGACCATCCTCCAGCGCGTGAAGGTGCTGGCGACCGGGAACGACATCGGTTACGCGCAGCAGAACGGCTCCCAGTCGGGCGTTTCGACGGGGCGTTCCTACAGCACGGTCACGCTCGAACTGACCCCGAAAGAGGTCGAGATGATCATCTTCGCGCAGCAGAAAGGCTCACTCACGCTGTCTCTTCGCAGTTACGAAGACCCGAACATCGTGACGGACGTGCAGAGCGTGGACTGGGCGTTCCTCCAGAAGCACATCCAGGAATACAACGCCGAACGCGAGCAGCTGCTGAAGAAATCGGCGGGCTACTGACAACCGCGAGCAAAAGGAGCGATCCATGGTCGACGTCATCCTGAAAATGCCCGGGCAGCCGGATTCCCCGCTGAGCATCCCGCCCGGCCAGTATCAAATCGGTTCCTCCGAAGCCGTTCCGATCCAGCTGCCGTTCGTCGGCGTGTCGAACATCCACTGCGTCGTGCAGACGCAGGACGATTCGTTCCGCATCGCCGACCTGGGCAGCTCCAACGGCACGTTCCTGAACGGACAGCGCATCGGACGCGAGTTCGTGGACGTGCCCGAGGGCAGCGACATCGAGATCGGCACCGTCCATATCCTGTACAAAATGGGCGACGCGAAGCCCGCGCCCGCCCCGGCGCCCGATCTTGCCAGAGCCGCAGCCGCGGCGCAGCAGGCTTCCGCCGGGACCTCCTCCGAAGCGCAGTTCCGCAGCCGCGTCCTCGAGGTCAGCGGCATCCCGTGGTCGGCGCGTCCGCTCGTGCAGGAGATCAAGAAGCAGGCGCACAGCGAACTGCTGGTCCGTCTGAACATGAAGCGTCTCGCGCTGAACAGCGTCACCGAAAACGACCTGGAGGAGAAGGCGCGGACGACCATTCACGAGATTCTGAACGAACTCTCCATCCCGCTCCCGGAGGGCGTGACGCAGGAGAAGATCGAAACCGAGCTGTATCACGAAGCCATCGGGCTCGGGCCTCTCGAAGACCTCATTTCCCGCGACGACATCACGGAGATCATGGTCAACGGCCCGGACAACGTTTACGTGGAGCACCGGGGCGTGCTCTATAAGACCGATACCGCGTTCGCCGACGAACACCAGGTGCTCGCCGCCATCGAACGCATCGTCTCGCCCCTCGGACGCCGCATCGACGAGAGTTCGCCGATGGTGGACGCCCGCCTGAAGGACGGCTCCCGCGTGAACGCCATCATACCGCCGCTCTCGCTGGTCGGCCCCACGATCACCATCCGTAAATTCGCAAAACGGCCGCTCACCGTGCAGAACCTCATTTCCTACGGTTCCATCACGCCCGAGATCGCGCATTTCCTGGACGTCTGCGTGAAGATACGCAAGAACATCCTCATCTCCGGCGGCACCGGAAGCGGCAAGACGACGCTGCTCAATATCCTCAGCGGCTTCCTGCCGGACAAGGAACGCATCATCACCATCGAGGACGCCGCGGAACTCCAGCTCCGGCAGGAGCACCTGGTGCGCCTCGAATCGCGCCCCGCGAACATCGAGGGCAAGGGCGAAGTGACCATCCGCGACCTCGTGCGGAACTCTCTGCGCATGCGTCCCGACCGCATCGTCATCGGCGAGTGCCGCGGCGGCGAGGCGCTCGACATGCTCCAGGCCATGAACACCGGCCACGACGGTTCGCTGACCACCATTCACGCCAACTCCCCGCGCGACGCGCTCGCCCGTCTCGAAACCCTGGTCCTGATGGCCGGGTTCGACCTGCCTCTGCGCGCCATCCGCGAGCAGATCGCATCCGCCATCTCCATCATCGTCCAGATCAACCGCGAGAAGGACGGCAGCCGCAAGGTCGTCTGCGTGAGCGAGATCACGAAGATGGAGGGCGACATCATCACCATGCAGGACCTCTTCACGTTCAAGCAGGACGGCTGGACGGAAGACGGCCGCGTGGCCGGGCATTTCGAGCCCACCGGCGCGATCCCGACGTTCATGGAGGACATCCGCCGCGCCAACCTCGACCTCGACATCGCCATGTTCACGCCTGCGAAACGGCGCGCCGAATCGTGAGGAGGCCCGGACCATGAACTATGTAGCGGATCACCTCTATCTCCTGGCCTCGATCAGTGCCGGACTGTGCGCGCTCTTCGCCACGTTCGTGATCGTGGAGTTCGTCTCCTACACCTCGGCGCGCTACCGCGAACGCTTCCTGGCCGAAGCCGCGGTCGAGCTGGACGACGTGCTGCTGCAGCTGCCGCCCAGCAGAATCTTCGACCTGAGCATCGCACTGGCAGTCGCGGCGTTCATCCTCTTCGGCGGTCTGAGCTCGTTCCTTTCAACCGAGGTGAACTGGCTCCGCACGGTCGTGATCGGGACCGTCTCCGCGGTCGTGGCGTTCCTCGGTCCCCGGTTTTATCTGCGCGCTCTGAAGAAGCAGCGCCTTGCGAAGTTCAACGAACAGCTGGAGGACGCGCTGATCTCCATGAGCAGCGCCCTGAAGGCCGGGTTCAGCATCACGCAGGCGCTGGAGAACGTGGCGTCGGAGAAACGCCACCCGATTTCGTTCGAGTTCACGCTCCTGCTGCAGGAGCTCCGCCTGGGCGTGCAGTTCGACACCGCTCTGCGCAAGATGGCGGACCGGATCGGTTCGCAGGATTTCGAGCTGGTGGCGGTCGCGATCATCACGGCGCGTCAGACCGGCGGCGAGCTCACGAGCATCCTGGAGGAGCTTTCCGGCGTCATTCGCGAGCGCATGCGCATCATGCAGCGTGTGCGCGCCCTCACGGCCCAGGGACGGATGCAGGCGTGGCTGATCGCCTCCGTGCCGTTCGTCCTGCTGTTCGCCATGACGCGTCTCGCCCCGGACCTGATGGACGAATTCCTCGGGTCGGCCGTGGGCGTGGTGGTGCTGGTCGCGGTCACAGTGATGGTCGTGAGCGGCTTCCTGTGGATTCGCAAGATCACGACGATCGACGTGTAAGGAGGAGACGATGGATCAGTTGTTCATGCTTCTGGCAAGTATTTTCGCGGGTCTCTGCGCGGCCTCGGTGGTGCTCCTGACAGCGGAAATGCTGTCGGCAATCGACGTGGAGAAAGTGCAGTTCGGCGAGGACGCCCGCCACATCCCGGTGCTTTTCCGCATCTTCCTGCCTTTTACCCCGAATTTCCGCCGTATCTGCGCCTCCGAATCGCTCTCCGGCTACATGAAGAAACTGCGCGAACAGCTCGCGATGGCCGGATACGAACAGGCCATGACCCCCGAGCAGTTCATGACCGTGCGGTTCCTGATGGCCGGCGTTGGCTTTATTTTCACGTTCCTGCTCTTCGCGGGCAACAATCCCGTGGCGGGGATCCTCGCGCTCCTCTGCACGGTCCTCTATCCCCAGGTCTGGCTGCGCGGGATCATCGCGAAGCGCCACCTGCAGATCCTGAAGGCCCTGCCGAACGTGCTGGACCTGCTCACGCTGTCGGTCGAGGCCGGCAAGGACTTCGTGACGGCCCTGCGCGACATCCTGAACCGCAGGAAGGCCGACGAACTCGGATTCGAGCTCCGCAAGGCGCTGCACGAGATCCAGCTCGGCAAGCCGCGTCACGCCGCCCTGAAGGAGATGGCGCAGCGCGTGCGTCAGCCCGAGCTCACCAGCGTAATGAACGCCATCGTCCAGTCGGACGAACTGGGCGTGAGCATCGGCCAGGTCCTGCGGATCCAGGCCGAACAGCTCCGCGCGAAGCGTTTCGCCCGCGCCGAGAAGCTCGCCGGTGAAGCCCCCGTGAAGATCCTCTTCCCCGTCGCGATCCTCATCTTCCCCGCCGTCTTCACCGTGGTCATCGCCCCGATGCTGATGCGCGCCCTGGAGGTCTTCAAGTGATCCGGAACCTGACGAAACGCACCGTGCTGTCCTACCGGACCTTTCAGGTCGTGTCCTTCGGGGACCGCCTGCGGGGCCTGATCGGGCGTTCCTTCGAACGCCTCGGGATCGACGCCATGGTCTTTCCGTCCTGTTCCTCCATCCATACGTGTTTCATGACGTTTCCCATCGACGTGATCTTCCTCGGCCCCGAAAACACCGTGCTGAAGACGTGCCCGGGCTGCCGTCCGTGGCGTCCGGCCGTCTGGTGCACCGGTTCCGCGAGCGTGATCGAGCTCCCCGCCGGAGCGCTGTCCCACACGGGGACTGAGCCCGGCGACCGGCTGGATCTGAACGCCGAGACCGTGTCCGACGGAGAACGGACCAAGATATCCACACCCCATGCCGCGGGAGAGCAAAGCGCTGTATTTCCCGCCAAGGAGAATTCCACGATATGAAACTGATGTACCTGAACGGTGCGATGACCGGACAAGAGGTGGAGCTGATCCCCTCCGGCACCACCATCGGTCGCGAGACCGACAATGCAATCCAGCTCATGATGGACGGCGTGTCCCGTTATCATGCCCGAATCGAACGCGACCCGTCCGGCAAATGGCTGGTGCGCGACCTCGGCAGCACCAACGGCACGCTCGTCGACGACGTCCCGGTCCAGGGG
>JAFYBD010000303.1 GCA_017540385.1 Lentisphaeria bacterium | reverse complement strand
TTCGTCTGCCAGCCGTAGCCCGCCACGCCGACCGCGCCCACGTGGTCGATGTCCTCGATGCCGAGGTGGACGGCGCCGGGGCCGGTGGATTCCGAAAGGCCGGAGTTCGTATCGTAATCGTGGTGCGGGAAAACCGCCTTCCAGCGCTTGATGAGCGCAGGCGGCACGGGCTGCGCGCCGATGTGCATGAGGCGCCACTGGTCGAGTTTGTAATCCTCGAGCTTGATGTCTCCGCGTTCGATCGCGTCCAGGATGTCCTGCGCCCACGGCACGAGCAGCCACACGACGGTGCAGTGTTCCTCGGAGACCGCGCTGATGATCCATTCGGGCTTGATTCCGCGCAGCAGGACCGCCTTTCCGCCGACCAGGAAGCTGCCGAACCAGTGCATTTTCGCGCCGGTGTGGTACAGGGGCGGGATGCAGAGGAACGTGTCTTCGCGGGTCTGGCCGTGGTGCTTCTGCTCCACGATGCAGGCGTGCATGAGGCTGCGGTGACGGTGCACGATGGCTTTCGGGAAGCCGGTGGTGCCGGAGGAGAAGTAGATGGCCGCGTCCTCGTCGTCGGAGAGCGGGATGGCCGGAGATTTGCTGGAGCAGTAGGAAACGAGGTTGTAGGGCTCCGCGAACGACGGGCAGTCCTCGCCGACGTAGATGAGCGCCTTCACGCGCGGGATGCGTTCGCAGATGGATTCGATGCGGCCGGTGAAGGACGGGCCGAACAGAAGCACGTCGATGTCCGCGAGCTCGATGCAGTATTTGATCTCCTCGGCGGTGTAGCGGAAGTTGAGGGGCACGGCCATCGCGCCGCTCTTCAGCACGCCGAAGTAGATGGGAAGCCATTCGAGGCAGTTCATGAGCAGAATGCCCACGCGGTTGCCCTTCCGGACATGGCGCGTGAGGAGGAAGTTCGCGACGCGGTTCGCCCGGCGGTCGAACTCGCCCCAGGTCATTTCGGAGCGGAAGGAGTCCGTGGGGCTGGGCTCCATCAGCGAATATTCGCGCCAGGTGGTGTGGCGTTTTTCGAGTTCCTGCGGGTTGATTTCGACCAGCGCCACGTCGTCCTTGTAGAGCTGGGCGTTGCGTTCCAGTATTTCGGTGATAGGCATCGTGTGTCCTCGTTGTGGATTCGGGAACGCCGTTTGCGGTCCCGGGGATTGGTTGTTTTCACAAATATAAGACAGTTTCCGCGAAATGCAAGCGGATTTCGGAGGAAAGGGCGAAGAAGCTGCGATTTTTTTCACCGTCGCGACGGATGCTGGACCCGGCGGGACCGCGCGTCAGGGAAGGAACCGGAACGCCACGAGGATCGCGTCGTCGGCGGGGGGTATCTCGCCGGAGAAACTCCGCATGGACCCCAGCACGCCGTCGATCACGGATTCCGCGGAGTCCGTCGGGGCCGCGTCCAGCGCCGCCTGAAGCATCTTCCGCGTGTAGAGACGGCGTTCGGTGTCGGCGAACGAGAATACGCCGTCCGAGCAGGCGAAGAAAAGGTCGCCGGGCTTGAGCTCGATGCTCTCGAGCCGGAATTCCACCGGGCGGCCCGTCGTGAAGACGGCACCGGGTTCGATCTGAGACCGCACGAAGCCGGCGTCGGACACGGTGCGCAGGAAGGGCGGATGGAACCCGGCGTTCACGTAGTACAGCGTGCGGTTGGAGATGTCGAACGTGCCGAGGAAGACGGAGAGGAACCTGTGGCGGAAGACCTTCTCGCGTTCCAGGACGTCGAGGGTGTGCTTCAGGATCTCGTCGGCCTGGGCCGAGGGGGTTGCAGTCATGGCGCAGAACTGCAGAACGGTCCTGAATTTCATCATGCTCAGGCACGCCGCAACGCTTTCGCCGACGGCTTCGGCCATCAGGAATCCGGGGCGGCCGTCGCTGGTGACGAACGTTTCGATCAGGTCACCGCCGCGTCCGGGTGCGAGCACGGAGCCGGAGGCGAAGTCGATGGTCGGGAACTGCGGGAAGAGTCGTCCGGGAGCCGGGACCAGGGTGCGCTGAATGGATTTCGCGAGCTCGTTTTCGCTGCGGACGCGGCGCTTGGACTCCGTAAGGTTCTTTTTGAGGCCGCTGACCATGATGTTGATGCCGTCGGAAAGCGCGAGGAACTCGGGATTGCCGCGGACGTTCACGGTCTGCGTGAGGTCGCCGGCGATGATCTTGTCCAGCGTGCGGTTCACCTCGGCGAACCCGTCGGTCACGGTCTTTTTGAACTGCCAGGACAGCAGGAAATACAGGAGGACGAAGAAGAGCACGTACGTCCCCAGGATGAAGGTCAGCCCGCGGTTTCTGGCCCCGAAAACGTCGTACTTCGACATCAGGGCGAAGGCGCGGCGCGATTCGCCCGCGATGGTCACGGGCTGGAAGAAATAGATCACGCCGCGCACGATCGCCAAATTCGGGAACAGGGAGTCGCGCCGGAAACCGAGCTCGGAGAGACGGAAGCCGTTCTCGCTGGGATCGCCGCTGGCCACGACGACCGGATCGTCGCCGTCCTCAATGATAATAAACCGCCCGCCCTTCCCGATGGGCAGGTCCTGCACGATGTCGCGCAGGAGTTCGATGTCGGAGAAATGGAACACGTTCCCGGATTCGTAGCACACCTGGACGATGCCCGGCTGGTCCAGCCTGGCCACGCCCGCGTATTGCACGATCTCGTGGTCGATGCCGCGTTCCTGCGGCTCCTGGACCAGCTCGAACGCCTTGTCATAAATGGCCGGCATGAACGCCTCCGACTGTTCGGTGGAGTCCATGCGGAATCCGAGGAAGCCGGGTTCCGTGGAGGCGACCAGCACGCCCTCGGCGTCGGATATGCAGATAGAGTCGACTTCGAGCGCGGTCGCGAGGTCCTTCAGGCTCTCGGGACGTTCCAGCACGCCCGGATCGTATGCAATGATCCGTGCGAGCATGCGCGTCTTCGCCAGAGCCCCGGAATTGGTGGTGGCCCGCATCTGATCGAATCCCTCGCGCCAGGACACCACGTCCATGCTCAGGTCGTGCAGACGCGCCGCGATGACGTCCCGCGCCTGGCGTTGCGCACCGATGGTCATGACCAGGAAAACGCAGACGAAGAGCAGAAGGAAGCCCCCCGTCATAAAGAGGAAAAGCCGTGTTTGAATGATTCGTCTCATATCCGATTTGCGGTTGGGGTCATGGGAAGACGGACGCGGGGGTCCGGTTTTTGTCGTTTCGATACAATAACCCCGCATCGCTTTTTTTTCAAACCGGCGAAGTATTTTTTTCAGCGTTTTCGGTTGTTTTTTTGAAAAGATGTGGTATTTTTTTGATGAACGAGTAGAAATGAACGGTCTTCCCCGTCCGGCAGACGGCGGCGGGAAACAATCAAACGAGGACAGCATGACCCCCGGCATCGACAGAGCGGCCTACCGCGCCATGACCGCAAACGAACTGGAAGACAAAATTCGGTTCTTCAACGCGCGTTACTGGGACGAATCCGACCCCGCCATCAGCGACGACGATTTCGACTTCATCACCCGGCTGCTCGCCGAAAAGGATCCGGGCAACCGCCTGCTCGACCAGGTGAACGCCCCCGCCGTGGCCTCGACCGAAAACATCCGGCACGAACGCCCCATGCTCTCGCTCGACAAGGTCTACTCGCTGCCCGAGCTCCAGTCGTGGCTGGAGAAAACCGTCCGCACGGCCGATGAAAAACTGCTGATCCAGCCCAAATACGACGGCATCTCCGTCCTGTGGGAAGACGGCGTGCTCTCCACCCGTGGCGACGGATTCACCGGCAAGGTCATCACGGACAAGGTGCCGCTGATCGACCTGGAGACCATGTCCGGCGTGCTGCCGCTGGCGGAATACTCCGGCCGCGTGCTCGGCGAACTCCTGATCCGCACGGACGATTTCCGCACGCGTTACGCCACGGTCCTGAACGCCAACGGGAAGCCATTCCGCAACTCGCGCAACGCCATCGGCGGCATCATGGGGCTGAAGGACATCTCCTCCATGATCGCCCAGCACGCGCGGCTCACGCTCGTCGACTACTCCGTCATCTCCCGCACCGCCACGGCCGCGGAAATACCGCGCATCTGGCCGGACGTGCTCGAGGAGATGGAACGCCTCCCCTACCCCATGGACGGGCTCGTGGTGAAGCTCGCCGACGCCGAATACGCCGAATCGCTCGGCAATACCGCGCACCATCCGCGCGGGCAGATCGCGTTCAAGTTCAGCGGCATCCGGCGCACCACCCGGCTCGTGGGCGTGAACTGGAGTTTCGGCAAGAACTGCCTTACGCCGGTCGCCGAGCTCGAACCCGTCGAGATCAACGGCACCACCATCCGCCACGCCACGCTCCACAACCTCCAGAACATCCTCGACCGCGACCTGCAGATCGGCGACTCCGTGACTGTCGAGCGCGCCGGAGACGTGATCCCGTACATCGTTTCCAGCGAACCCGGCCCCGAACGCCGCAGCGCCCTCATCACGAACTGTCCCTGCTGCGGCCAGGAGCTCGTGCGCGACCTGCCGGAACTCCGCTGCGTGAATCCCGACTGCTTCGAGACGCGCCTCCAGCTGCTCCTGGCCTCCGTACGCAGCATCGGGATCGAACACCTCGGCGAGCCCAGCCTGCGGAAGATCATGACGAAACTGAACGTCCGCACGCTCTCCGACCTCTTCAACCTCTCCGAGCTCAACATCTTCTCCCAGCTCCGGAACGACGGGTTCCAGGGCGTCTCCACGCAGAACCTCTACCGCGAAATCCAGGCCGCGCGCACCGTGCCCGCCTACAAGGTCCTCGCCGCCCTGAACATCAAGGGCATCGGCGCGAACATCGCGAAAAATATCCTCAAAAAACATTCCTTCGCCGAGCTCCGCACGCTCACGACCGAACAGCTCGCCGAAATCGACGGCATCGGCCCCGAACGCGCCCGCGCGCTTCACGACGAGCTCATCCGCCAGTCCGACGGTCTCGACGAACTCCTCGCAGCCGTCACGCTCGTTGCCTCCTCCTCCGAGGAACGCCCGAAGATATGTTTCACCGGCAAGATGCCCGAGAAACGCGCCTGGTACGAGTCCATCGCGAAGGCCGCCGGATACGATCCGGTCGACTCCGTGACCGATTCCCTCGCGCTGCTTGTGGCCGCCGACCCGAACGCCGCATCCTCCAAGCTCGCGGACGCGAAGCGCCTCTCGATCCCCGTGCAGTCGCTCGATCTCTGGCTCGGCTCGGTCAAGAACTACATCCCGAAGCAGGAGGAAACCGCGCCGTCCGACCAGATGACGTTCGACTTCTGACCGTTTTTTCCGCATCCGCGCGAAACAACGTGAGGATAAACTCCATGAAAACCATCATACGCTGTTATGTCGCAGGCTTCGCAATCGCGCTTCTCGTCGCGTTCTGGCTCATCTCCCAGGTCGGCAGCATGGCCGCCCTGAACGAAGTCGCGAAACAGGGCTGGTCGGACCTCGAGGCCCGGCTTCAGCATCGCGACGACCTGATCTCCGACCTGGTTTCCGCCGTGAAAGTCCATGCCCCGAACGAAGGAGAAGTTTTCACCGCCGGATTGAACGTGCGTTTGCAGGCCGTCGCCGACGCTCAGGGCAAGCTCGCGGCGGCCGCGACGCCCGTGGCGAAGGCCGAAGCCGACGCCGAACTGACCGCCGTGCTCGGCCGTCTGTTCGCACGCGCGGGCGGCCTCCCCGAACTGGCGGCCGACACGCGGGGGTCTTCGGCTGCATGGCGGAAAGAGCTCGCCGACGCAGAACGGTCCATCACCGACGCCGTCAAACAATACAACGAACACGTCAATCTCTACAACATGTGCATCGACAAAATCCCCGGATCGTTCTTCGCCGGGCTCATGGGCTATCTGCCCCGCGAGAAATTCGAGCTTCCGACCGCCCCCGCCGGAGAACCCGCCACGGAAGCGCAGTCCGATTGACTTCCGACGTCAAAGCGCAGAAACGGAAAGGCCGGAACGGTTTTCACGCCGTCCCGGCCGATTTTCTGCTCAGAAAAATGTCTGTTTCCCCGTGCGCGAGCGCATGCCGCGCACTGCCGGGCACACTTCGTGTGTTAGAAAACCAGCCACTCGTACAGCCCGGAGGCCATGCGGTTGCGCTGGCGGATGTCGAGCCGGAGGCGTTTCGCCTTCACCGGCTTGAACGTGATCTCGTCCATCTTCTGCTCGACGACCTCGACCGGGACGAACTGCCCCCCGCCGTCGTCCCAGCTGAGCGTCCACGCCTGCGGCAGGGAGCATCCGCCCCCGCGGCGGCTGTCGTCGAACCAGTAGAACTTGCACCGGGTAAGCTCGACCGGGACGTCGAACGTCATCATGACCCATTCGCTGCCGCCGAGGTGGGACCAGAAATCGAAGTTCTCGACGTCGATGTCGGTCGGGTTCTGCGGGTACATCCCGTCGTTGATCGCCCCCGGATTCATGCCGCCGCGGGCGTACGAGACGGTCACTTTCGCCTCCTCGGACTTGTTCGACGCCTGCACGGCCGAGGTGTCGGAATCCGAGACCCACACGCGCATCGGCATGGAGCCGCGGTTCGCCCACCAGGCGTACGGGATGGCGGTCATCCTGCCGCCGGGGACCTCGATCTCGAGCGTCTCGACTCCGCCGCCGGGGAAGAGGTCGGTGCGGTATTTCGCCTCGATCTTCGCGTCCTGCGGCACGAACCAGCGCCGCCACGGCGTGTTCACGGCCTGATCCTTCTGCTCGAACGCGAACACGATCGGGCCGCGTTCGAACGCGACCTGCCCGGCGAGGTTGCCGACCTGGTCGTTGGCCTTCACGCGGCGGACCTCCATCGGCAGGTCGAGCGTGACCTTGTCGCCGGTCTTCCAGGTGCGGTCGATCACGGCGAAGCCCTTTTCCATCTTGTAATCGGCCTTTTTCCCGTTCACCAGCAGCGTCCATTTCGCGGGCGCGGCGTTGCGGTACGTGTACAGGTCGGACGGCACGGGACGCCCCTCGACCCAGCCCGGGATGCGCAGCGCGAGCGCGAATTTGCCCTGTTTCACGTCGGACAGCGCGATCTCGATCCGGCCGTCCCACGGGTAATTCGTGGTCTGCGTGAAGACCGCGTCGCCCGCGTCGACCGTGCCCGCTCCGTAGAGCAGCATGTAGATCGTGCGGTCCTTCTTCGCGCAGACGTACTGCCCCAGCGACGCGATCGTCCGCATGATGTTCGGCGGACAGCACGCGCAGCCGAACCACGCGGACCGCGTGGAGCCGGACGATTCCAGCAGATTCGGGTAGAAGAACCGGTCGCCGGAGAGCGAGACGCCCGAGAACGCGCCGTTGTACATGGTCCGCTCGAACGTGTCCATGTATTTCGCGTCGCCGTACATCAGGAACATCCGGTGGGTCCAGAAGAGAAACGCCACTGCGGCGCACGTCTCGTTGTAACACCGGTTCGGCAGCTCGTAATTGTTGCCGTAAGCCTCGCCGCTGCTGCGCGCGCCGCAGCCGCCGGTCAGGTGGTATTTCTTCCCGACGACGTTGTCCCAGATCTTCGTGATCGCGTCCACGTACCGCTGGTCGCCGGAGAGCGCCGCCACGTCGGCCATCCCGGCGTACATGTAATTCGCGCGGACGGCGTGTCCAACGGCCTCGTCCTGCTGAAGCACGGGTTTGTGCGACTGGCTGTAGGGGTCGCCGGGGCCGCGTTTCGCCTTGTTCTCCAGGAAATGCGCCGCCAGCTTCAGCCAGCGTTCGTCGCCGGTCTGACGGTACAGCTTCGCGAGCCCCATTTCGATGATCTGATGCCCCGGGGCAATGCACGGATCGTCCCCGCCGAGGTCACGGTTCACGAGCTCCGCCGACTTCACCGCCATGTCCAGCAGCGTGCGGTCTCCGGTCGCCTCGTAATACGCCGTGGCACATTCGTAGAAATGCCCCAGGTTGTACAGCTCGTGGCTCAGGTTCGGGTCGTTCAGCCACCGCCGCTGATTGATCCATTCGTGCGCAGGCGAATCCGGGTGCATGGTGCGGAACGTGTACAGATAGCCGTCGGGCTCCTGCGCCGCCTTCACGTGGCGGATGATGTCCTCCATCTTCGACTTCAGCTCCGGGTCCGGGTTCGTCTGCAGCGAATACGACGCCCCCTCCAGAAACTTGTAGATGTCCGTGTCGTCGAACGGCAGCGAGGACACCGGCCGGTTCTGGAACGTCGTCTCCCCGGCCGCCCGGCGCTTCATGGTCTCCGCCGCCAGATCGAAGTTCTTCAGACGACCCGACTCCAGGCACTGCTGCAATGCAAACGGGATCGTGACCTTGCGGTTGACTTCCTGACGCTCCGCCAGGAGCCCGGACGTGAACCGGACCTGAGTGAACGGAACGGGTTGGATCGGATAATCCGCTTCGGCCGCAAATGCCGCCGCGGAGAGCACGGCCGCGCTGCCTGCCAGTATCGTTTTTGCCATGATGTGACCTGCCATGAATGGGATTCCTGTCGTTGGTATGTGGGATGGGATGAGTCGGGGTTCGGGCGGTCGAGAGAGCCGCCAAATCGGCGTTCCTCCGTCCCGTTCGGGTTCGGGCGATCGGGAGGGCTGCATCTCGGCGTTCTTCCGTCCCGCTGCGTTACTATAATTCCCCTCCCCCGAAAAATCAACCCCCGCGCGCCAAAATACCGCGACAAATCTTCCGCCGGACAAGAGCGGAACCCCGGGCCATCATTCGGTGAAAAATAGCTGCACCTCGAACGGGACCGGTTTCTTGTTGTTGTTCCGGATGACGACCTCGAGCATGTCCCCGTTGACCGAACAGCTGACATTGCAGTTTTCAGATTTGAAATTCATTCTTTTGTAGGACGAAAGAGATACCGAAAAACCGAGTCCGAATGGCGTGGCAAGATTTGTCCATTCTTTTCCGTTGACGGAAACATCGGACGCGAATTTGCCCTCGAATGTAATACCGCCCCCTCCACTGTAGCCTGATGGTGCGGCATCACAAACCAGATAATGCACTTGCGATTTTTGGATACGGAATCCCGTCATCCGGTCCACCGTCCCTTTGATAAAAACGCGATCGCCATGAAGATAGTCCGGCGGGGCGATGTAGCGAGTATTCACACGGACATGCTGATGATCCATGCCGTTCGTCGATTCAATGGCCTCGGGCGCCAGGGGATCCTTTATTTCCTTTTGATTCTTTGCGGCGATCTTGACGATGTAATAAGACCCCCTTCCTCCAAAAAGATTGTTGACGGATAACTCAAATCTGCTTTTACTCGCGTTAAGACTCGAATCAATCTCTTTGGAGAATTGTCTTGACCTCTCCACGATTGTCGCCTTTTCGAAATCCGGCGTGAAATCAAGCTGAAACGGCATATTGACATCTTTCCAGGAAACACCGTTTACCTTCAAATTGCCTGGATCATTTCCG
The DNA here is from genome assembly GCA_017540385.1 of Lentisphaeria bacterium. Classification (GTDB taxonomy): domain Bacteria; phylum Verrucomicrobiota; class Lentisphaeria; order Victivallales; family UBA1829; genus UBA1732. The sequence continues at coordinate 3,516 of JAFYBD010000303.1, read as the reverse complement.
CTCTCTTTCCGGTATTGAATCGTGTTCCCTTCAAAAACGAAGATACCTTTTCCCCCGAAAACCCCTTCCAAAGTTAAAACTTGTTCTTCGGAATCGGCGGCTTTCGCCCCGGTCTGCGCGAGGGCAGCGAACGGTATGGCCGCAGCGAGCAGGGCGAGGCAGAGGATTGCGCTCTTCAGCAATTTGAACTGGTTCTGTTTCATAGGGCTCTCCCGGGGTTCAAGTGGTACAGAGGGTGGTCGAAACGATTGATTCTGATGATTAGACGTACAAACAACGGAAATCTTAGCGACGATTCGCTTTTTTTCGAAAAAAAAGTTTCTGCTCCTCAAAAGTGGTGACTGGGGTGGTGACGGAAAAACCGGACAAAAGCTGCTCCTCACTGGAGCAGCCAGTCCAGCACATGGAGCTTGCGGATGCCGTCGATGTTGTCCGAGGGGTCTTCGTCCAGGGTCAGCAGGAATTTCGGGTAGTGGTCGCGAATCTTCCGAAGCGGCGCGAGTTCGCGCTCCAATGTCGGGGTGTCGCGCACTGTCGCCGCGACCTGGTAGTATTCCATGCCGTTGGAGGTCTCCGCCACGAAATCGATTTCCGATCCCGCGACTTTTCCCACACGGACTTTGCCGCCCCGCCTGAGCAGTTCGAGAAAGACGACATTCTCCAGGATGTGCCCCACATCCTGATACTGTCCGCCAAGGAGATGACGGCGCAGGCCGATGTCGACCACATAGTATTTATCGTGCGTCTTCAGGAGCTGCTTGCCCTTGACGTCGTAGCGTTCCGCCCTGTAGATGACAAAGCTTTCCAGCAGGGCCGAAAGATACTTCTCGACGGTCTTGCCGTCGGTCTTCCTGCCGCCGGAGGTCAGCGTATCCGCGATTCGTTTGACGGACAACTCGCTGCCTATGCTCGAAAAGACGAATTTCGCCACACTGTTCAGAACCATCGGATCCTGAACCCGGTGCCGGGTCATCACGTCTTTCACCAGGATCGTATTGTAGATGCCCTCCAGATAGCTGTCGAGTTCGCGCGCGGCCCCGGCAAGCACCATCGCGTATGGAAACGAACTGGTCGACACGTATTCCCGGTACAGGCTCCGGCGATCGGTTGTTTCCGCATGAGCCTGCGCGAATTCGCGGAAGGACAGCGGAAGCATGCTGATCTCCACATAGCGACCGGAGAGCATCGTCGCCAGCTCCGAGGAGAGCAGATTGGCGTTGGACCCGGTGATGTAGATGTCAGTGTTGGGCGTGATGAAGAGGCTGTCCACCACGCGGGGAAACTCCTCGCAGAGCTGAACCTCGTCGATGAAGACGTACGTCATTTCTTTCGGGGAAAGCCGTTTCTTGATGTAGGCGTGCAGCGCCCGGGGCTGACACAACGCCTCGTTCTCGAGTTTCTCAAGATTCACCTCGACAATGCGTTTTTTCGGGACACCCTGCTCCCTGAGCCATTCGGCGTACATCTCCATCAGCACGGATTTCCCGCAGCGACGTACTCCCGTAATGACCTTGATGATCTGTTTCCCTCGCCAGGCTTGGAGTTCCTTCAGGTATTCTGTCCGTTCGATTCTCATTTGTTCACCTCCGGTTACGCATCGGTTACTATTTGGAATATAATCCAAAAACTTAAAAAATCAAGACACTTTTCGGAAAATATTCCAAAAACTTTGCGTTTTGATACACTTTTCGGAATAGAATCCAAAAACATTGCATTTTTAACCACTCTTCGGAAAATATTCCAAAAACTCGAAGAAACGGCGCAGTTTGTGTTATGGACTCCACAAACCTTGCATTTTTGGAGACTTTGTGTTGCCGACAACACAAACTTTCTCGCGGCTTTGTGTCGACGGGGCCGACTCACAGAGCTTCCAAAAAGGGCGGAAAACCGGTCAAAAAACACGCGTTTCGCGCGAAAATCCATTGTATTTTTCCATGAATTGGTGTATATTATAGTTTACCAACATTTTAACCGACTTTTTCACCGAGCCCCGAGAACCCCGAAACCCACTCTATGCAGAACATCAGAAACATCGCCATCATCGCCCACGTGGACCACGGCAAAACGACCCTCGTCGATGAGATCATCCGTCAGGCCAAGCTCTTCCGCGAAAACCAGGAAATGCACACGTGCTTCCTCGACAGCAACGAGCTGGAGCGCGAGCGCGGCATCACGATCCTCGCGAAAAATATCAGCGTGAACTACCGCGACACGAAGATCAACATCATCGACACCCCCGGCCACAGCGATTTCGGGGGCCAGGTGGAACGCGTCCTCAATATGGCCGACGGCGTGCTGCTGCTGGTGGACAGCGCCGAGGGTCCCCTGCCCCAGACCCGGTTCGTGCTCGACAAGGCGCTCAAGCTCAATCTGAAACCGGTCGTCATCATCAACAAGATCGACCGTCCCGATGCGCGGCCGGATGAAGTGCTCAACAAAGTATTCGATCTGTTCGTCGACCTCAACGCGAACGAAAGCCAGCTGGATTTCCCCGTCCTTTATGCCAGCGGGCGCGACGGCTGGGCGACCAAAGACCTGCAGAACGGCGCCCGCGACTCGATCCTGCCGCTGATGGATGCCATTCTTGAATTCATTCCGGCGGCACCATTCCGGGACGGTCCGATGCAGATCCAGGTTTCCACGCTCGATTATAACGATTATGTGGGCCGTATCGGCATCGGCCGGGTCCACCGCGGCACGCTCAAGATCAATGAACCTGCGGTCATCATCAAACGCGACGGCACCCAGAAACCCGCCCAGATCAAGCAGCTGTTCACCTTCGAAGGCATCACGCGCAAAGAGGTCGAGGAAGTCCGCTGCGGCGACATCTGCGCCCTGGTCGGAGTCGAAAACATCGATATCAGCGACACCATCGCAAGTTCCGCAGCACCGGAACAGATGCCCCCGATCGCCATTGACGAACCCACGCTTTCGATGACCTTCATGGTCAACGATTCGCCGCTCTTCGGACAGGAAGGCAAATACATCAGCAGCCGCCATATCCGGGAAAGGCTCCTCAAGGAAGCCGAACGCGACGTGGCGCTCCGGGTGGAACAGCTCGGTCCGGATTCGTTCAATGTCAGCGGACGCGGCGTACTCCATATCTCCATCCTGATCGAAAACATGCGCCGGGAAGGCTATGAGCTGATGGTGTCCCAGCCGCACGTGATCATCAAAGAGATCGACGGGAAGAAATGCGAGCCGATGGAACTGCTCACGATCGACGCCCCGGACACGACCGCAGGCAAAGTGATCGAACAGGTCGGCATGCGGCGCGGCGAAATGATCAGCATGGAAAACCATGCCAGCCGCCAGCTGCTCCAGTTCTACATTCCGACCCGAGGCATCATCGGACTGCGCACCAAGGTCATGAACGTGACCTCCGGCGAGGCGATCATGTCCCACGTGTTCGACCACTACGAACCGCTCAAAGGCGATATTCCGCAGCGGACCAACGGCGTGATGGTCTCCATGGCCGGCGGGAAATCGATCATGTATGCGATCGAAGGGCTGCAG
>JAFYBD010000302.1 GCA_017540385.1 Lentisphaeria bacterium | reverse complement strand
GACAATGCGGTCTCGCCGTCGCCGAAGAGGCCGAGGATCGAGGAGAGGAACCCGCCGATGTCCGCGGATTCGCCGTCGACTGTGAGGGAGGTTTCGGAATCGCCGAGGAGACCGAAAATGGACGAAAGCAGACCGTTCACGTCTCCGAGTTCGCCGTCGACCGTCAGATTCGTTTCTCCGTCGCCGAGCATGCCGAGGATGGACGAAAGCAGACCGTTCAGCTCGGCGTCCGAACCGTCGACGGTCAGATTCGTTTCCCCGTCTCCGAGCATGCCGAGGATGGAGGAGAGCAGTCCGTTCACGTCTCCGAGTTCGCCGTCGACCGTGAGGGCGGTGTCGTCATCGTCGCCGTACCCGTAGTAGTCGTAGTGTCCGAAGTAATCGTAGTCGTCGTAGTAGTCGTACGAGAAGAGCCCGTCGAAGAGCGACCCGAACCCGCCGAGAAGACCGTCGAACAGTCCTCCCACGCCCAAATTCAGGTCGCCGTAGTCGTAGTAGTCATCGTAAAAGAAAGAACCCATTTCGGCCTCGCTTTCCTCCGGTACGGATGGAAGATGTTTTCAGGCAGCGCATGCCTGTGTCTATAATTTTACTGTAACTATAGCACCGTTTCCGGGGATGTCAAGGAAAATTAAACGGTTTTTGCGACATTTTTCGTTAAATCCGCCCGTCCGAAAGATATGCGCCGACACGACGGGACTCGCCGGACCGTCCGGGTACATCCGGCGCGTTCGCGCTCTTCGCGCCAAAAACATTACTTTTTCCCGGAAAAAGCGGAAACAAGGTTTGAATAATACCGGAAAGGGCGTTATATTTACTTTTGCTCCAAACGAGCGTGTTTCCGCCGGCCTGACCGCGCGGTGCGCGCCCGTGCCATGTCGACCCAAACAACCATCAACCATATTCATCAGGAAAGGAACCGCAAGATGTTCAACCCCGTCTTTGCAGCCGCATCCTTGAGCAACGTCGCGCTTCTGATCGCGGCTCTGCTCGTCATCCTCTTCATCCTGGTCCTCACGTTCATTTCGCGTTACAAGAAATGCCCGCCCGACCAGATCATGGTCATCTACGGTAAGACCGGCGGCCAGCGCGCCGGACGCTGCATCCACGGCGGTGCGGCGTTCGTGTGGCCCGTGATCCAGGATTACGGATTCGTCTCCCTGCGCCCGATGCAGCTGGACGTGAATCTGCAGAACGCCCTGTGCCGTCAGAACATCCGCATCAACGTGCCGAGCGTGTTCACGGTCGGTATCAGCACCGACGAATCCCTGATGGGCAACGCGGCGAACCGCCTGCTCGGCCTGCGTCAGGAATCCATCGCCGACCTGGCGAAAGACATCATCCTCGGTCAGCTGCGTCTGGTGATCGCGTCCATGACGATCGAACAGATCAACGCCGATCGCGAGACGTTCCTCCGCAACGTCGAGGAGAACGTGGCCGACGAACTCAACAAGATCGGTCTGCACCTCCTGAACGTGAACATCACCGACATCACCGACGAGAGCGGATACATCGACGCCATCGGAAAACGCGCCGCAGCGGAAGCCATCAACAAGGCGCGCGTCGACGTGGCCGAAGAAGAGCGGAAGGGCGGAATCGGCGAAGCCGAAGCCCGCAAGGTCCAGCGCATCGCCGTGTCCGAAGCCGAAGCGCAGGCCCAGACCGGCGAAGCCAACGCCGACCGCGAACGCCGTGTGGCCGTGAAGCAGGCCGAAGCCGCCGCGCAGGCCGGCGAAGCCGAAGCCGACAAGGAACGCCGTATCGCCGTGAAGCAGGCCGAAGCGACCGCCATCGAGGGCGAAAACGTCTCCGCCATCAACATCGCGAAATCCAACGCCGTCCGCGCCGAACAGGAAGCCGCGGCGCATCAGGCCGCCGAAGCGGCCAAGCGCATCGCCGAGGCCATGATCCGCAAGGCCGATTTCGAGGCCGAACAGCAGGCGCAGGTCGCCCGCGCGAAGATGGAAGAGGAAAAACAGCGCGCGGAAACGATCGTCGCCGCGAAGATCGACAAGGAACAGCGCATCATCGAGGCCGAAGCCGTCGCAGCCAAGATCGAGACCGAGGCCAGAGGTCAGGCCGCGGCCATCTTCGCGAAATACGAAGCCGAGGCAAAGGGTAATTTCGAGGTCCTGAAGGCCAAGGGCGACGGCTACCGCACGATCATCGACTCCTGCGGCAAGAACGCCGACGCGGCCGCCAAGATGCTCCTCGTGGAAAAACTCGAGCAGATCGTGAAGCTCCAGACCGAAGCCATCCGCAACATCAAGATCGACAAGGTCACCGTCTGGGATTCCCCGAACGGACGCGCCGACGGCAAGTCCTCCACCGCCGGGTTCCTCAGCGGCATGATGCAGAGCCTGCCCCCGATCCACGACGTGGCCGCCATGGCCGGGATCGACCTGCCGAAGTATCTCGGCGAAATGAAGGGCTCCGACGCGAAGGAAGCCGCCGAACCGGCCGCTCCCGCAGCGAAGTGATTCTGCCGTATCGCGCCGGTCTTCTTTCGGATGAAACGACGTCCGCGAAGATGAACCGGCGCATTCTCTTATCACCGTGTTTTCCCCCTGAACAGGCAAGGCGAAATGAGCGATTTGGTCAAACTTGAGCGCATCCTCGGGATCAAAATCGGCGACGAGGCCGTGTACCGCGAAGCCCTGACCCACAAGTCGTTTGCCGCGGAGCACCAGCTCTCCTACGACAACCAGCGGCTGGAGCTGCTGGGCGACGCCGTGGTGCAGATCATCCTGACCGACTACCTGTACAAACGCTACACGGACCTTCAGGAAGGCGACCTCACGAAGATACGGTCCGCCATGGTCAACCAGGACGCGCTCGCGCAGTTCGCCCGGGACATTTCCCTCGGGTCGTTCCTGATGCTCGGACGCGGCGAACTCGAGCTGCACGGTCAGGACCGCGACTCCACGATCTCCGACGCGTTCGAATCGCTCCTCGGCGCGGTCTATCTGGACCAGGGCATCGAGGCCGCGACGAAGATCTTCCTGCCGATCCTGCTGAAGAATTACCCGGACCCGGCGGAGTGTCTGAACGAGATCAACCCCAAGGGCATCCTGCAGGAATACACCCAGCAGAAGGCCCAGGGCGTGCCGCAGTACCGCGTGGTCTCCGTGACCGGCCCGGCCCACGCCCCGCAGTACGAAGTCGAGGTCCTGATCCGCGACAAGGTCGTCGCGCGCGGCACGGCGTGCAGTCATAAGCTCGCCGAACGCGAAGCGGCCCGGGCCGCCGTCCGGATCCTCCTTCACGGGGAAAAGAAAACCGTTCCCGGCGAAAAGAAGGAGTGACCCCATGGAACAGCCCGTTCAGATCCCGTCCTTTACGATCCACACCCCGCGCGACATCGTATTCGGCCCCGGAGCGGCGTCGAAACTCGCCTCGTATCTGCCGCCCGGCGCTCGTCGCGTGCTGATCGTGGCCGGCAGGCATGCGGCGGAAACCGACGCGAAGGCGATCGCGGGCGATTTAACGGCTGCCGGACGCGAAGTCCGGGTCTTCGCCGACACGATGGCCGAACCCTCTCCGGGAGCCGTCGACAAGGCTGCAAACGCG
>JAFYBD010000301.1 GCA_017540385.1 Lentisphaeria bacterium | reverse complement strand
GCCAGACCGCGTTTGCTCCGCGACATCGCGCAGTCCCAGCAGATATCCGAAAAATACATCAGCCGTCTCGTGCTCGATCTCCGGCGCGCCAAACTGATCCGTTCCGTCCGGGGCATGAAAGGCGGATTTCACCTGGTGAAAGCGCCGGAGAAGATCACGCTGCTGGAGATCCTGGAGACGATGGAGGGCCCGATCTCGGTCGTCGACTGCGTACATTCCCCCGCGAAATGCCGTCGCCACGAACTCTGCCCCTCGCGCGATAGCTGGGTGCAGCTCAATAACGGCATCCGCGAGCTCACGCGTCAGATCACACTCGAAGACATCCTGAACACCTACCAGCATCATGACGCCGAAAACGGCATCTTCGACTACTGCATCTGACCAGGCTGCGCCTGGACTATAACAGTGCGCGGCTACGCTCGCGCACGAAATGCCGCGCCTGGCCTCACAGGGTGAGCCGTTATTGCGCCGTGCTCCGCGACGGCACGTGTTCTCGCGGAGCAGAACACATCCGAAGTCTAGGCACTGTTTTGTGTCTGAGCGTAGCCAGACACTACTTGGCACACCTCGTGTGTGCGCGAGCGCAGCCGCCGCACTACTACCAGCTGCCGGACGCTCCGCCGCCCCCGAACGAGCCGCCGCCGTCCGAATCGCTGCTCGACGAATCGTAGTCGGACGAACTGTAATCGGACGAATCGTAGTCGCTGTCGTCGGACGCGTGGTAGGAATCGGGGTCGTAGATATAATACCTCGGCAACGCAGTCGCGAGCACGCGGCCACGGTAGCCCATCGCGATGCCCAGCAGCAGGCACACCGTCCCGAGGAGTCCGAGGAGAGGTTCGAGCGGGCCGGGAGTGCGCGGATCGTAGGCCGGCGCCGCATGGATCACCGGCGGATACACGAGGATCGTGCTCTTCGGCGGCTTGCTTTCCGAAACTTTCCGCACGCCGTCTTCAGACAGGTCCTGTTCCCCGGTCAGGAATTCCTCCATCCCGCGAATGACCTTCGCGCAGGCCTCGGCATACTTTTCCGCGCGCATTTCGGGCGCGATTGCCCGCAGCAGATCGCCGCAACGCGCATCGTTGAGACGTTCTTCCCAGCCGTAGCCGACCTCGATCCGGCTCCGGTGGTCCCGAATGGCGAAGAAGACCAGCGCGCCGTTGTCCAGTCCGGCCCTTCCGATCTTCCATTTCGAGGCTACGTCAAGCGTGTACTCCTCCAGCGGGGCGTCGCCGATGGTCTCCACGGTCAGGATGCGCACCTGGCCGCCTGTGGCGCTTTCCAGCTGCCGCACGGCCTGCGCCAGCATCTGTTCCTCGTCCTCGCTGAATACGTTTGCGAGGTCCGAGACCACGCCTGTCGGCGCCGCGGGGATCCGGTCGTCCGCCTTGAATACGAGTTCGCCGAAGTCGGCTTCGCTGCCGCTGTCGGGATCCGGGTCTTCCGTCCAGACGGTCGCCATCCCGCCGAATCCGATGAGCGTGCCGGACGCGATCGCGAGGATTTGCAGCGCCGGATGACGCAGACAGCCGGGGAGAAGCGATTTTCTGTGGGGGACATTGGCGTCCCGGAGCTCGATGTTCGGATGCTCTGGCGATTGTGCGTCGAACTCCTCCTGCACGGCGCGGTTGCGCTCGGGAAGGGTCCGGATGATCGACTTGCCGTTCCTCAGCAGCAGCCATCCGATGAGCAGTGCGACTGCACCTGCGAAAATACCGCAGACGCCCGCCGTGTACTGGGCGCGGTCCTGTTCCCGTCCGGTGCTGAAGAAGGTCCCGCTGAATTGTCCCACTTCGGCTTCGGGGAGGTCCCCCGCGGCGGCGGTTTCGAGGGAACGTTTGAACTCGGTCAGCAGGATTGTCGCCGCTTCGCCCCGGTAACACGACACGCGGTTCCGGACGTCCTCGCGGAATTTCAGCTGATCCCAACTGGCGAGACGCCAGCCCTCGCCGGTGATCGACATCCTCACGGAGCCGTTGTTCAGCCCGAACATCAGCAGTACGCCTTTGTCCGGTTTCCAGTCTGCCAGCACGGAATCGGAAAGCACCTGGAAGTTCGTGAAATGTTCGTCCACGAACATCACGGCGACGTTGCAATCGCCCGTCTCCGCGACCTCGGTGGCGAGGTCGTACAACGGCTCCACTTCCTCCTTGAGCAGGACTCCGCACGGGTCGTAGATGACCACGGGTTCGCCGGGGTCGGGCGTCTCGCACACCACCGGACGCGCCAGCACGGTCTGGAAGACCAGCATCCCGAGCAGGAACGTCCCGAAAAAGAAGATGAAGAACAGCGAAAAGCATCCGAGCTTCGGCAGACGCAGTTTCACCTTCGGGGTTTCCCCGGGGGCAGCCTTGCTTTTCTCAGGTTCCTTGCTGTACATGGTCGCCTCGGATTTTCCGCGCTGTCCCGCCCGGGCCGATTACTGGTACGGGAAGATGGTCTTGATTTTTCCGTTCGCGTCGAAATTGAGCTCGGTGAACTTCACGTTGCGGCGGTGGTTGATGCCGTTCGAGAGTTCGCAGTCGTGGTAGAAGAGGTACCATTTGCCGTGGTACTCGAGGATCGAGTGGTGCGTGGTCCAGCCGAGCACGGGTTCGAGGATGCGTCCCTGATACGTGAAGGGACCGTAGGGATTGTCCGCCACGGCGTACACGATGTAGTGGGTGGTCCCGGTGGAGTAGGAGAAATAGTATTTGCCGTTGTACTTGAAGAGCCACGGGTCTTCGAAATAGCGGCGGTCTTCGTCGCCGGCCTTCAGCGGCGCGCCGTTCTCGTCGAGGATCACGATGTCGCGCGGTTTCTCGGCGAATTCGAGCATGTTGTCGTTCATGAGCGCGATCTTCGGGCAGACGGCGTTTTCATCCTTCGCGGGCTCGGTGCCGTTCGGATCGAACCTCCCGGTGCGGTATTTCTCGAGCTGGCCGCCCCAGAGTCCGCCGAAGCACATGTACACCTTGCCGTCGTCGTCCATGAATGCGCACGGGTCGATGCTGAAACTGCCCTTGATGCACTCCGGTTCCGGCTTGAACG
>JAFYBD010000300.1 GCA_017540385.1 Lentisphaeria bacterium | reverse complement strand
GCCATGATTACGGCGCTCATCATGATCCATCCTGACGTGAAGAAATCCATCGGCCTGATCGTCATGATCGTGGTCGCCAAGCTCTTCTTCAAGCTCCTGCTGGCCGCATCGCGAAGCGGCGGGCGAAGCGGCGGGCGAGGCGGCGGAGGAGCCTCCGGCCGCTGGTGACGGACGTTTTTACGATTTCCGGGCGCAGGCGGACTGACAATTGCCGGCTTGCGCCGTCCGGATGTTAGCGAATATCGCAGAATGAGTTGTAAAAAAAGATAAAAAACAAAAACAAACGCCGGATATCGACGCGCTTTTTCAAAAAAACACTGGAATTTTGAAAAAAGCGTGCTATCTTAAGGTTAAATCGTTTCCTCGTTGAAACGATTTCAGGATAATAACCCGCAAACAGAACTCAACGCACCACAGAAAGGACCAAGACCATGAACGCAAACAACGACTCGAAGCTGCTCAGAATCGGCATCTTCTACGACGGCAACTATTTCTACCACGTCAGCAACTATTACTACCACGGGCATCCCCGCAAAAGCCGCATCAGCGTGCCCGGTCTCCACAGCCTCATCCGCACCATGGTCGCCGAACGCGAGCATGTGAGCGAAAATCTCTGCCGCATCGTCGACAGCCATTATTTCCGCGGCCGCCTCACCGCGTCCGAGGCGAATCTCCGCCATCTGCTCTTCTCCGAACGCAATTTCGACGACGTGCTGACCCGCGAAGGCGTGGTCGCGCATTTCCTGCCCGTGAGCCACGGCTCCGAAAAGGGCGCGAACATCTCCCTCGCGCTCGAAGCCTACGAACAGATGGTCCACATCGGATTCGACGTGGTCGTGCTGGTGGCCTGCGACGGCGACTACGTGCCGCTGGTCCGCAAGCTCAATTCGCTCGGCGCCCGCGTGATGGTCATCGGCTGGGAATACTCCTACGAGGACGACAACGGCGGCCACCGCCAGACCATGACTTCCGGCCGCCTCATGGCCGAAGCCACCTACGGCATCTGGATGCAGGACGTCATCAACAAGCAGCTCTATTCGCAGGACAAGATCGACGCGCTCTTCGTGTCCGGCGGCCCCGGCGCGGGCTACAGCGGCTCCGAAGGCGCGCAGGAGGAAGAGGAGGACTACGAGGACTACGAGGAATGCGACGGCGTCACGCCGGAACGCCGTCTCGGCACCGTGGTCCAGCTGAAGAGCGGATACGGATTCATCACGCCCGAAAAGGGCGACCACGATTTCTTCTTCCTCTGGGAAGACCTCGAGAACTGCAATTTCGACGAGCTCGTGATCGGCGATAAGGTCGAGTTCGAGATCGGCTCCAACGACCGCGGCGAATGTGCCCGCAGGGTCGTCCGGCTCTCCGGATCGGACGCCGACGGATACGATGACGACGACGGCGACCTCGCGCCGACGGGAGACGAGAACGCCTGAACCGGGGACAGCCTCCGCGCCGGGACCGATGATAGCCGGCAGGGCCCCGGCGAACCCTCAACCCGACAGCAGATAAGCACAAAGCATGATAAAGAAACTGGTTGACAGACTGATCCATTGCGGCGAGACGATCTACCAGCTGAAAGAGGAGACCGTGTCCCTCATCGCGTTCCTGGGCGATATGGCCGCCGCCATTTGGGAGTGCATCCTGCACCCGAAACGCCTCCGCTGGAAAGATTTCCTGTTCTACATGAACAACTGCGGCCCGGACGGTCTGCCGATCACGATCATGATCAACGCGCTGATGGGCGTGGTGCTGGCGTATCAGGCCGAAGTGCAGTCGCACAAATACGGCGCGGACAATTTCCTGCCGATGGTGATCGGCTGCACGATCCTGCGCGAACTCGGCCCCCTGATGGTCGCCATCGTGGCCACCGGACGGAACGGATCGGCGTTCGCGGCCGAAATCGGCACCATGAAGATATCCGAAGAGCTCGACGCGCTCAGGACCATGGGCATCCGTCCCGCGCGGTTCCTGGTGGTCCCGAAGATGTGGGCGATGCTGCTGATGCTGCCGCTCCTGACCGTCATCGGCGACTGCGTGGGCTGTGCGGGCGGCTACCTGGTGCTGAGCTCCGAGATCGGCATGCCGCTCGACGTCTTCCTGCGGCTCACGCGGCAGGGCGTGGCGGTCAAGTATTTCTTCGAAGGCATCCTGAAGAGCTTCGTCTTCGCCGGCATCATCACCACCGTCGGCTGCTGGCGCGGATTCCGCACCGGGAACGACGCGATCGCAGTCGGACGCTCCACGACCTCGGCCGTGGTCATCAGCATCCTCTTCATCGTGCTCGCGGATACGTTCCTCGCGAAAATGTTCACTGTATTCTACGGATGGCAGGGCTGACCGATGGACGAGACCGTTTCCAGAACCGCCGCATCCGCCGCTGCCCCGGCCATCGAAGTCCGCGACCTCTCCATCGGCTACGGGGACCGGATCGTACTCCATGACCTGAATTTCCGCATCGAACCCGGCCAGATCGTGACCATCCTCGGCGGCTCCGGCTGCGGCAAGAGCACGCTCCTCAAACACATCATCGGGCTCCACGCCCCGCTCAAGGGCGACATCCTCATCAACGGCCGCAGCATCGTGCACGCAAACGAGGAGCAGAAGCGCTCCATCATGTCCGAATTCGGCGTGGCCTACCAGGGCGGCGCGCTGTTCCGTTCGCTCTCGCTCGCGGAGAACATCGCGCTCCCGATGGAGGAGCTCACGACGTGGTCGCGTCAGGAGATCAGAAAGCGCGTCTCCGAGAAGCTCGCGCTCGTCCATCTCGACGGTTACGAATCCTACATGCCCTCCGATCTCTCCGGCGGCATGATCAAACGCGCCGCTTTCGCCCGCGCCCTCGCGCTCGACCCGAAACTGCTCTTCTTCGACGAACCCTCCGCCGGTCTCGACCCGCTCACGTCCGACATGCTGGACAACGTGATCCTGGAGATCCGCGAGAAGACCGGCGCGACGATCATGATGGTCACGCACGAACTCCCCAGCATCTTCCGCGTCTCCGACCGCGTGATCATGCTCTCCGCGGAGACAAAGAGCATCGTGGACGACGGCTCGCCCGCCTGGCTCCGCGACCACGGCGCCACGGACTATGTCCGCTCCTTCCTCTCCCGCGGGGGGACATTCCTAAGCAGCACAACGGAATCGGGCGCCCCGGACGGCGTCCCCGCTCCATGAATTTATTCCCAAAGAGGTACATGAATCATGACAGACAACAGTAAATTCAAACTCGGCCTGTTCATCATCATCGCCGTCGTCGTCTTTTTCGCGGGCCTGATGATCCTCGGTTCCTTCGAGCAGTTCAAGGAAAAAGCCTACGTCACCACGCTCTTCTCCGAATCCGTCCAGGGCCTCTCCGTCGGCTCCTCGGTCAAGTACATGGGCGTGCCCGTCGGCACCGTCCGGGATATCTCCATCTACCCGAACGGCAGCGTGATCCGCATCGACATGGAGATCAAGCTCGCATCTTTCCGGGGCAAGACGGCAGCCCCGGACGACGTTAACAGCATCACCGTCGAGGAGTTCCAGAATCGCATCGCCCAGGCCGTCGACCGCGGGCTTCGCTGCCGCATGGAGCTCGAGGGCATCACCGGTTCCAAGTACATCGAACTCAATTACGACCCGGAGGCCCCCGCGTCCGCCATCGACGCCTCCCAGTACGCCATCGACAATCCCTACGTCCCGAGCCTGCCCTCCCTCATCAGCGACCTCCGCGGCAGCGTGACGAGCATCCTCGCCAAGCTCGAGAGCATCGACTACAAGGGCATCAGCGACCGCGCCAACGACACCCTCGACACCCTGAATTCGCGCCTCAGTTCGCCCAAGTTCGACGAGACGCTCGACAACGCGAACTCCATGATCACCTCCGCCAGGAAGAGCATCGAGAACCTCGAGAAGCTCACCGACGCCGACGTCCGCGGCCAGCTCGAGAACCTCACGGCAAACGCCAAGGTCGCCATCGCGGCCGTCGAATCCCTCGCGAAGACCGTCGAACAGGAGATCAAGTCCGCAGAGTTCGAACAGATCGCGGACAACGTCCGCGCGGTCCTCGCAAACGCCGTTCGCGCCAGCCGCACCCTCGATGAAACGCTCTTTAACGTGAACAACGGCGTCGACGCGCTCATCGAGCTCATCCAGTACATCGACAGCGACCCGTCCTCCATCATCCAGGGCAAGAAAAAACGCCGGATCGACATCGAGGACCCCGGCCCCGCCGGTGGCCGCTGAGCACGATCCCGCCCGAATCCGTTTCCACTGCACACAGACACCATATATCCACGGAGAATCATCATGAACGCCCTGATCCTGAACGGCAGCCCCCGCAAGAACGGCAACACCTCCCACGCGCTCCGCGCCATCGCGGACGGCCTCGCGCGCAACCACGCCGTCGAAACCCTGAACGTCTACGACTTCAAGTTCCTCCCCTGCCGCAACTGCGACGCCTGCAGGCGCAACGGCGGAAACTGCATCCAGGCCGACGACACCGTCCGGATCATCAACAAGATCACCAACGCCGATCTCGTCGTCTTCGGTTCCCCGGTCTACTGGTGGGGCATCTCGGCCCAGCTGAAGGACGTCGTCGACAAGTTCTATTCCCGCGAAGGGGAATCCGCCCCCACGCTCCGCACGAAGAAGAAAATCGGCATCGTCGCCGTCGGCGCGGAGACGACCGACGATCCCGAGTACAAGCTCATCTCCGACCAGTTCCGCTGCATCGCCAGCTTCCTCGGCTGGGAAGTCGTCCTCGACGAGGCCATTTCCGCCGCCGCTGTCGACGACCTCGCGAAGGACGCGGCGCGCCTCGCCGCCCTGACCGAAACCGCGGCAAAACTCTGAGCTCGCACGAGCTCGTTTCCCGAACGCTTCTTTCTCCGTCGGGTCCGATGAGGATCCGGCGGTTTTTTCATGCCTTCGCTTTCCCCCTCGTTTTTTCCTCATGCGAAGCGAAAAAAAGGCCCGGGACCCCATGACGGGGCTCCGGGTCGGACAGCGTCGTTCGGAATCCGCCCTGACGGCGGATCGACGTTCACGCGGAGGATTACTTGTTCTCCTCGTAATACTTGTTGATGCGTTCGGCGACGTCGAGGTACTTGATGTCGACGGCGTAGATCTGCTTGAAGCAGTCGAGGGCTTCTTTCTTCTTGCCCATCTTGTCGAACGTGATGCCCAAGTGGTACAGCGTGAACATCTTGTCGAGGTTCATGGTGGGCATGTCTTCGAGGGCGCGGTTGAACTGCTCGATGGCCATGTCGTACTGGTTCTTCGCGGCGAAGCAGCGGCCGAGGTAGACGATGGCGATCAGGCGGTGCTGAGGATTGCGCTGCGCGATCTGGAACTGCTCCAGCGCCTCGTCCACGGCTCCGCCTTCCCACAGGAGTTCGGCGTATTCAAAACGGATCTGCAGGTCGTTCGGGTACAGGCGGATTCGCTCGTGGAAACGCTCCATGCGGTAATCGTAGTTCGACTTCTTCTCGGCGTCGATCTCTTCCTGCGGGCGTCCTTCGGCGATCATCTGCTCGACCTTGCGCTTCGAGATGGCAGTATTGCACTTCTCGATGGCCTTGTCGATGGCCGGGTCCAGCGTGCCCATCTTGTTGACGATCCAGTTGTAGGCTTCGATGGCCTTCTCGAACTCGTTGGCGCGGACGTAGAGTTCGGCCAGACGGCGGCGGGTGTCGATGGACTCGCTGCCTTCCGCGATCTCCTTGGAATACTTTTCGATCATCTCGCGGATGTCGTCGTCGGCGCGGATGATGCGGTCGCCCTGGTCCTTGTTGCCCTTGTTGAGGTTCTTCGTGAAGTCGGACTTCTCGCCCTCGCCCCACTTGCCCTTCTCCATGGAGGCCAATGCGGCGGCTTCACGGAGCAGCGCGAGCTTTTCGAGGTCGCCCGGGTACTTGTCTGCGAGTTTCTGGCGGATGGAGAGGTACTTGATGCCCTGGCCGTCGGCCTTGTAGTATTCGCCCAGCTTCACCACATTCGCTTCGTTCTTGTCGTCCTTCTCCACGATGATCTCGTAGGCTTCGACGCAGATGAACATCGCGTTGAGCTTCTTGGCGGAATCGGCGAGCAGGGTCAGCGCAGCCGGATTGAAGAGGTTGAGCGCAAGGGCTTCCTCGGCCTGATCCATGGCCTCTTTCGGCTTCTTGGCCTTCAGCATGTTGCCCTTCGAGATGAAACCGACGGACTTCACGGCCGCCAGCGCCTTCGCCACGGCGTTCATCTTCGCGAAATGCAGGCGTTCAGCCTCGCGGAGCTTCGTTCTCGCGTCCAGGAATCCAGGATCGAACTGCACGATTTCCTTGAAGAGCGTGATGGCGTAGTCGATGTTGTTCTGGTTCAAAACCGCGAGCGCCTTGTTGTAGGCGGACTTGGTGGCAGGCGAAACGTCTTTCAACGTTTTTTTGACGATGTCCATGAGTAAGAAACCTCCTCGTGGGGTTGAAAAATCCCGAAATGGGGTGTATAATATTAAGTACAGCATATAAAACTACAACTGTTTTGCCGGAAAATCAAGTCCGACCTGACAGTTTTTCACTTTTTTTTGGAGTTTTCTCCGTGTTCGAGCATGAAAACGACACCATTGCGGCCGTCTGCACGGGAGCTGGCGGAGCCGTCAGCATCGTCCGGATCTCCGGCCCCCGCGCCCTCGATGTCGTCCGAACAGTCTGGCGCGGCCGCCGTCTCCCCGGCCCCGACTGCCCGCGCGTGATGCTCTACGGCCGCCTCGTTTCCGCACCGGATTCCCCGGGCGAACCCTCGCTCGCGGTCTTCATGCCCGCCCCGCACAGCTTCACCGGTGAGGACGTCGCCGAACTCCACTGCCACGGAGGCAGCTTCGCCGCACGGCGCGCCCTCAGAATGGCGCTTCAGGCCGGAGCACGACTCGCCCAGAACGGCGAATTCACGCGCCGGGCGTTCCTCAACGGCAAGCTCGATCTCACGCAGGCGGAGGCCGTCCTCGACCTCATCAACGCCGGCAGCGAACGCGCCGGGCTTCTGGCCGAACGCCAGCTCAACGGCGCGGTCGGGTCCCTCGTGCGCGACATCCGCGCCGGGATCGTCCATCTGCTCTCCGAGGCCGAGTCCAGGCTCGATTTCTCCGAGGAGGATCTGGACTGGATGCCCCGCTGGAAATTCCGCGACGCCGCGATCGAACTGCAAAAACAGGCGTGCGAACTCGCCCTCACGGCACGGGCCGGGATCCTCATCCGCGACGGCGTCTCGCTCGTGATCGCTGGACCTCCGAACGCCGGCAAATCCAGCCTGCTGAACCGCCTGCTCGGGTACGAACGCGCCATCGTGACCCCCGTCCCCGGCACCACACGCGACACCCTCGAGGAATCCGTCTCCATCGGCGGAGTCCGATTCCGTGTGACCGACACCGCCGGACTGCGCGATGAGGACCGCGCCGACCCGGTCGAGGCGCTCGGCATGAAACGTTCCCGAGAGTCGCTCGGGGCCGCCGACGTGGTCCTGTGGCTGCTGGACGCTTCGGAACCGGCCGACATGCGCGCCGCCCGGCTCGAGGAGATGAACCGGGCCCGTTCGCAGACTCGCGCGAAATTCATCCCCTGCTGGAACAAAACGGACGCGGCCGACCTCGACCGGGAAACCCTCGCCCGTGCTGCGACAGACGGCTCCCCCTGCCCCACATTCGAATTCATCTCCGCTCGGACCGGCGACGGCCTCGACGCGCTGTGCAAACGCCTGGAGCAAACCGTCTGGGACGGCCTCCCTGCGGCCGCGCAATCCGGGGGCGCAGCAGTCTCCGAACGCCACGCCGCGCTCCTGGAACAGGCTGCCGAACGCCTTGGTTCCGCTGCGGACGAAGCCATGGACGAATCCTGGGAGCTCGCGGGCAGTTCCCTGCGGAACGCGGCCGAACTTGTCGGCTGCATCACAGGCGAAACCGCCACCCCGGACGTCCTCGACGAGATCTTCGCCCGTTTCTGCATCGGCAAGTGACCTGTTTTTTCATCGTCGGGCAGGAGTGAGTTTTCCGAGGGACTCGACGCATCGACTTTTGCGCGCGAGCGGAGCCGCGCACTATGACAGTGCAGGCGTCAGCTTGCCGCGACTGTTTTTGGGGCGGATTGGCGTTTGGGAGTTGACTTTTGCCGCGTTCGTGGTATATTATATGTTGCGCTAACCCGCCGAATGGCGTTTGCAGCGAAGAATTCGATCAAGTGCACCCGTAGCTCATTTGGATAGAGCGACTGCCTCCGGAGCAGTAGGTGGTGGGTTCGAGCCCCGCCGGGTGCACCACTTTTTGAGCTTAAATCACCATTTTTCATACATCGTGAAACATGGTGATTTTTTAGGTTTCGTGATACAAATCGTGGAAAAATCGTGGAAAAATCGTGGCAGACTTTTGAGCTCAGATTTTTCGCCCTTCCTGCCCAAGCAT
>JAFYBD010000299.1 GCA_017540385.1 Lentisphaeria bacterium | reverse complement strand
TCAGGCTGACCGTACTGCTTGGACTTGCCGGGTTTCGCGCGGTCGCAGATGTCCTTCACGGTCTCGCTCATGATCGCGCCGTTGCCGACCCAGTATTCCAGGCGGGCCACGTCCAGCTTCTCGTCGCTGCGGCGGGGATCGTAGTAGCCCAGTTCTTCCAGCATACGGCCGTCGCGCTGACGACGGATGTCGCAGACAACGATACGGAAGCTGATCCAGTTCTTTCCGCCGGTGCGTTTCAGTCTGATCTTTACCATAACGGTTTTTCCTTTGTCTTTACCAGGGGTTCGACTGCGTCTTTCGACGCCTCACGCTTGTTTCGCTTTTCGCACTGCGCGTGCCTTCAATGCGATAGAATAGTCAATTACTATACAGCCACTTCCTTTATTTTTCAAATCGAAAACGCGCTTCTTTCCGCCTTTTTTCCTTTTTTTCCACGGTTTCCCGTGTTTTTTCACAGGAAAACCGACAGAAGCGCCCCGGCAGCAGCCGAACCCAGCAGCAGCACCGTGGTCGGCAGTTTCGACTTCACCATCAGCACGATCACCGTGCCGCAGATCAGGATCCCCGAGGGGGAAACGCCGAACTCTTCGGGCAGGACCGGGCGCTGAAGACGGAACAGCGCGCCGAACGCCTCCCACGGGATCGCGCCCGTGAAAATCGACATCCCGAAGAAGATCGTAACCGCGAACATGATGAGCGCCACGGCCGCCAGGCGCGTGCCCTTCAGCATGCCCTTCACGACGAACTTGTCCTTCCACCGCGCGATCCCGGCGGCAGCGGAACACCCGATCACGATCGTCGGCGCGATCAGCCCCAGCGAAGCCGCGAGGGAACCGAAGAAGCCGCCGTTCACGAATCCGACGTACGTGGCGGTATTCAGCCCGACCGGGCCGGGCGTGACCTGCGCGACCGAAAGCAGGTTGCCGAACTGGTCCATCGTGAGGACCCCTTCGCGGTCGACGAATTCGGCGGTGAGGAGCGGGATCAGCATGTAACCGCCGCCGAAACACAGCACGGAGAACTTGCAGAACTGGAAAAACAGGACGATGTACTGAGTCATGAGCGGCCCTCCCCCGCGTCTTTCGAGGCGGATTCGGATTCATTCGAGGAGGATTCCGCATCGGGCCCGGCAGATTTTTCCGCCTGCTCCAGGCGACGCGTCTGCCACCAGACGTAGCACCAGCCGAACGGGATGGCCGCGAGGATCAGGAGGGCCGGACTGACTTTCAGGATCGCGAGCACGAAGAAAATCAGGACGACGGCACATTCGAGGCGCGTCTTCACCGTCCGGCGGAACATCCGGGTCCCGGTCACGAGGATCATCCCGGTCACGCAGGCGCGAATGCCCGCGAAGGCGCCGAGCAGATAGCGGTTGTGCGGGTCGAGGCGGGGGAAAAGCGACGCAATGATGAGGATCACGGTGAAGGGCGGGGTGAACGCCCCGGCCACCGCGGCCAGCGCTCCGGGCACGCCCGCGACCTTCATGCCGATGTACACGGCGGAGTTCACGGCGATGATGCCCGGCACCGTCTGCGTGAGGGCGGTCATATCGAGCAGTTCCTCCCGGGTCAGC
This sequence comes from Lentisphaeria bacterium, assembly GCA_017540385.1. Classification (GTDB taxonomy): domain Bacteria; phylum Verrucomicrobiota; class Lentisphaeria; order Victivallales; family UBA1829; genus UBA1732. The sequence continues at coordinate 2,845 of JAFYBD010000299.1, read as the reverse complement.
AGCTTGCGTTTGACCACGAAGATCTCCTCGATGACCGGGAGCATGGCGAGACCGCCGCCGACGACGAGCGCCGTGATGCGGAAAAAGGAGCAGTAGAGCAGCAGAAGCCGCTTCGTGGTCGACATCGTGACCGCGTCGTCCATCGGAGTCCCCCTTCCTCCGCCTCAGAGCGTCACGCCGAACAGACGCTCGGCATTTTTGTGGAAAATCAGCTCGAACTGGTCTTCGGTGAGGTCGAGTGTGCGCGCCTCGGCGATGCCGTCGCGATGGGAGAGCGCGGGATAATCCGTCGCCCAGAGGATCTTCTCCACGCCGTGCGCGAGGATCATGCGTTTGACCTCGTGAGGAGGGAGCTTGAAGAACGTGCTGGACGTATCGAACCAGACGTCGCGTCCGACGAGGTGCTTCCAGGAGTCGTCCCACACGCTGTAGCCGCCCATGTGCGCGGCGATGATGTTGCGCAGGTGCGGGAACGCGTCCAGCACCTTCGCGAGACGTTTCGGGGAGGAGAAGTCGCTCTTCACGTCGCCGATGTGGAACAGCACGGGCATGTCGGGCGGGAGCAGTTCGTAGATGCGCATCATGCGGGGATCGTCGATGGCGAACCGCTGGAAATCGGGGTGGAACTTCAGGCCGGAGATGCCGAGGTCCTTCATGCGGGCGAGCTCGCCCTTCACGTCGTCGTAGTCCGGGTGGAGCGATCCGAGGCAGATGACCTTCGGACCGAGCAGGGACGCGAGATAGTTGTTCAGGTTCCGCACCTGGTCCGGGCGGGTGGCTGAAGCAAGGAACACGGCCTTATCAATGCGGGCTTCCTCGAGGGATTCGTGCAGGTCTGCGACGGTACCTTTGCGGCGCCAGGGCTCGTGATAGTAGGATTCGAGGGATGCGACGACCTTCGGCGCGACGCCGTCGGGGAACACATGACAATGCACGTCGAAGTACTTCACCGCCACCTCCGGTGGAATGGTCTAGATACAAAAATGGCATCCCCAACGGGATTCGAACCCGTGTTACCAGGATGAAAACCTGGTGTCCTAGGCCTCTAGACGATAGGGACGCAAGACCGAAATAAAAAACATGTATTTAAAGTAGCACCGTTTGCGATTTTTTCAAGCGGGAAACATGTTTTTTTTCGGAAAAATCAGGGCTTGCCGACCGGGATGTCGCGCGCGGAGAGTTCAACGGCGGCGGCGTGTTTCGCCTGGACCCGGGCGCGGAGCGCCTCCAGACGTTTCCGGCGGCGTTTCTGCGTGCGGATGCGGTATCCGACGACCATCTTCTTCACCAGGAAATACGTGATCGGGGTGAGGACGGCGGCCATGATCGCGCCTCCGAGGAAGAAAGCTCCGGCAAGTTCGCCCGCCAGATTCTTCAGGGCGTCGAGACATTCGAGGAACCCTTCTGAGCTCACCACGTCCTTCAGCTTGGCCTTGATGCAATCGTAGGACAGATCAAGCCCGAGCAGCCGCGCCCCGGCGTAACACTGAACGGGGTAGATGAAGAAAACCGTGACCTGGTTGGTGAGGAACGTGCCGAGCACGGCCCCGATCTTGCTGCCTTTCAGGAGGAAAGCGGCGGGGATGGAGCAGATCAGCTGGCCGCCGATGGGGATGGTGCAGCCGAAGAACATGCCGATGCTCCAGCCGCGCGCGATGTACTCGGGGGTGGCCTTCTCGCGGACGATCTTCAGATACATCTTCCGGCTTTTTTTCCGAACCCAATGTCCGACGTTGCTCATGCCCGCGTACCCTGCGTCTCAGATGTTAATGTAATGCTTCTGCATTTCGGGGGCGCGCTGGGCGATGTTCACCAAGTGGTCCCCGATGCGCTCGAGTTCCCAGAGCATCTCGATGAAAATGACGCTGGCGTCGACGGCGCACTGGCCTTTGTTGCGGCGTTCCACGTGGACCTGCTCGTATTGCTTGGCGAGCTCGTTGATCTCGCGTTCGTTGGCTTCGGCTTCGCTGGCGACGTCGTTTGCGGCCTGCTGTTCCCGCGCTTGTTCGGCCATCATGGCCTTCATGTGCTTTTCGTACTTGTGCGCGAGCTTGTTCAGGCGGCGTTCCCCCTCGATGGCGTCCAGGACGATGTTTTCGCTGGCCTTGTGCTCGTGGGAAAGCGCGAGCTTCACGTTTTCGGCCTGGGACTTCAGGAGCTCCCAGAGGGAATTGAGGTTGTCCTGCGCGACGTCGGAGAGCTTGGTGTCGACCTTGGAAAGACGCTTGGTCAGGCGCATGATGTTCGCCGTATGGTCGGCGATGCGCTCGGCGTCGTTGGTGCAGTGCATGAGCAGCGGGATCAGGTTCGACTGCGGATTGGAGAGGTGCTGGCGCGTGATCTGGACCAGGTAGCTCGTGATGTCGGACTGCATCTTGTCGACCTGCTGTTCGTCCGCTTCCAGCTGCTCGAATTCCTTTTCGTCGACGTGGGCGGCGCGGAAATGATGGTTGACCGCGCGGTCGATCATGCTCCAGGAGAGTTCGACCATCTTGCGGATCTCGATGATCGACTGCTCGATGGCCATGGCGGGCGTGCGCAGGAGCAGGGGTTCCAGGGTGCGCGTGCTGACCGGCTTGGTCTTGTCGCCCGGGATGAGCGTCTCGCACAGATGCGCGAAGGGCTTCAGCATGGGCATGATGGCGAGGACCGTAAGCACGTTGAAGATCGTGTGCGCCATGGCGATGTGGCGTTCCAGGTTCTGCGGCACCGCGGCGAACGCGTCGCCGGGCGTGATGGAGTTCACGATGTAGAGGAAGAACGGCGTCCGGTGCGCTCCGACGGGGATGTAGAGCAGCATCACCATCAGGACCGCGCCGAAGAAGTTGAACAGGAAGTGCGCGAG
>JAFYBD010000298.1 GCA_017540385.1 Lentisphaeria bacterium | reverse complement strand
CTGGCTTACAGCAGCTTCCGCAGGGCGTCGCGACCGGTCATGCCGGGCTGAACACCGAGTGCTTCGGCGGCCGGGGAGACCGCTTTCACGGCGGCCGCCAGCATATCGTCGTAACTCGCCACGCCGGAGACGATCGCGAGCGCATCACCGACCTTCGCGGCGGTTTCTACCGAGATGTAGCCGCAGCCGAGCAGGCCGTGCGGGGCACGGATCACGAGGATCTTCGTATTCTGCGTGGGGAGCGTGACGGCGTCGAGATCGTGTCCGTCGAGTTGTACCGTATCCATTTGCGACTCCTTATGCTTTCGCGGATTTCTTCGCGGGTTTCTTCGCGGGTTTGGCGGGTTTCTTCGCGGCGGCCAGTTCCGCCTCGACGGCTTCCTTGCGCGGCTCCGGGAACGTCTTCTCGTCGAGGATGCGTTTGTAGTAGAACTTGGCGGTGTAGATGGCGGCGGCGGGGTTGTGGCCGAGCACGCGGTCCTTCACGATGAACGTCGTAGCGGGGGCCTTGCTGTGGCGCGTGAAAATGGCGTCGTGGCCCACGCAGAGTCCGACGAGCACGTTCAGATCGGAGCCCCATTCGTTGAGGATCTGCGCCTGAAGGGCCGGGTTGCAGCAGGCTTCGTTGCAGCCGGGGCAGACTTTCAGGCCGTCGGGGATGCCGAGCTGGGTCTTGTCGACGGAACCGACTTTGCAGATGACGGTTTTGGTCTCAATCCCGGCCGTACGGACGATCTGCGCGTAGAGCGAAGCCTCGTCGAGCAGGCCGATGCAGCTGGCGATGCCGAGTTTCTTCACGCCGAGCTTCTTCGCGAACCGGATGGTCTCCTCGAGGCGCGTGAGGCGGCCGTAGTATTCGCCCTCGATCTCGGCTGCGGCACGCGCGAGCTTGCCGTCGATGGTGTTCGAGGCATAGAACTTGCGGGTGCGTTCGACCGCGTCCGGGATCTCCTCGGTGAGGCAGAACGCGGGGAACTTTTTGTCTTTGCGGTAGCAGTTCCGCACCGCACATTCCGAACAGCTGAGCGAGCAGTTTTGTTTCTTGGCCATGATCGTGATCTCCTATGTAATGAATTGAATTGGATTGACTTATTCCGGCTGTTTCCCGGCTTCGCGTCGGCGCAGGGCAGCCACGCGGTCGGCGACATGGATCGTGCCGTCCTTGTGCAGGACCTCGTCGTTCTGGTATGCGGTCTGGTCCGGGCGCATGCGGCGGTTCATGGCGTCGTGTCCGGCGGTGCAGAACGCCATGCAGCGTCCGCAGAGGGTGGCGCCGTAAGTGGCTTCGGCATGTTCGCTGATGCGGATTCGTGCGTCGCGTTTGTTCCACAGGTCGTCGTAATGACCCGCCCGGCTCTGGTTCTCCTCGACCGGGACGTCGACGTTCGGATTGAAGAGCGCGCCCTTCCAGACCTCCGTGCTGAGGCCGCGCGCCATGTGGGTGCATGCGGCCTGGTTGCAGCGGGCATAACGGTACGTCATGCCGCCAAGCTTGCAGATGTGCGGCGGATTGAGGGACAGCGCGTGGGCGGGACAGTTGCGGATGCACTCCATGCAATGGTCGCACAGGGACTGGTCCATGAGCTTTTCCGCCGGTTTGAGCGGGGCGGTGGTCGGGATGCCGACGAACCGCTGGCGCGAGCCGTACTGAGGCGAGAGCGCGAGTCCGTTGAGTCCGAACGTTGCGAGCCCGGCGGCGACGGCGCAGTGGCGGTAGGACAGCGGCCCGAAATACGGCTTGCGCGCCCCGTACTGCGTGCCGCGGGCGGGGATCGGCATGGCCGCGTAGCCTTCGTTCTCCAGGAACATGGTCATGCGGTAGATCAGGAAGTCGAGCTCGCGGTTCAGATAGGCGTAGCCGAACATGTTGTAGGAATAATTCATCCGGCCGCGGCGCATGATCTCCAGCGCGCCGTCCGGGATGTGGAGCGAGAGTACGACGACGCAGCGGCAGCCCGGCAGGCAGTCCTCCGGGCGGAAATCAGGTTCGAGGGCCTCGTTGAGGATGCCCGCGTCGGCGACGCCGAAGAGTGCGGAGCCGATTTCCTTTGCATAAGCCCTGACGCGTTCGGTCAGTTCGAGATCGTATTGCTGTTCGGACATGATGGATGTCTCCCCGGAAAAATGGTTAGCGTTTGTTCGTCCAGTACAGGACACGGCGCTGGATGCGGTCGAAAACCGTCATCAGCAGGATGACGACGGCGGACAGGAAGATGATACCGCCGAGGACTTTGCCGTACTCGGCGAAGTCGGCGTAATACTGCACGTAGAACCCCATGCCTGCCTTCGCGCCGAACATCTCGGCCACGGTCAGCAGGATGAAGCTGAAAATGAGGCCGGAACCGACGCCGGCGAAAATCTGCGGCATGGCGCCCGGCAGGATCACCTTGAAGACGAGCTTGCGGCCGGTCAGCTGCAGGCACCGGGCGTTGTCGATCCAGCGCGGCTCCAGCATCACCACGCCGTGCAGGGTGCTCATCAGGACCGGCCAGAAGACGCCGAGGAAGATGATGACGGCGGAGGAGAGCCAGAAGCTCGGGAGGACCGCGATGGCGTACGGGATCAGCATGGTCGGCGGGACCGGGTTCAGCGCGCGGAAAAGCGGCATCAGCACGAGTTTGACTTTCGGGTGCATGCCCACGACGAGTCCGCAGGTCACTCCGGCGAGGATGCCGGCCGCCAGCGACGGGATCAGCAGCCGCATGGAGTAGAGGAAGCCCTTGAAGAGTTCGGGCGCGGAGGCGGCCATTTCCGGCAGGATCACGCCGAGTCCGGGGAAGAGGACCGGGTCCAGCGCGTGCGTGAGGTCCGTCAGGACGGCATAGAGCGCGATCAGCGACGCGAATACGATCGACGCGCCGATCACGGCGATCCTGCGGTCGCGTCTGGCCTGTCTGAGTTCAAATTCTTTACGTGTCATATCAGATACCGCTTCCTTCCTGATTTTCCTGCGCGGCCTCCAGCTGGCGTGCGACGGCGGAGTCGAGTTCGTGCAGGAGACGTTCGCGCAGTTCGCGGAACTGGCTGCTGGCGATGGAGTTGCCGCGGGAGCGCGGCCGTGGCAGATCGACCGGGACGTCGGCCGCGACATGGCCGGGGCACACGCCCAGCACGATCACGCGTCCGGCCAGGATCAACGCCTCGTCCACGTCGTGGGTCACGAAGAGCACGGTCTTCTTCAGGGATCCTCCGGCCTGCCAGATCTCCAGCAGCATGTCCTGCTGGCGCGCCCGGGTAATGGCGTCGAGCGCGCCGAAGGGTTCGTCCATGAGCAGGATCGGGGAATTCATGGCCAGGGCCCGGGCGATGGCGGCGCGTTGTCTCATGCCGCCGGAGAGCTCGCCGGGGAGCTTGCGGCCGCAGTTCGCCAGCCCGACCATCGCGAGATAGTCGTCTGCGATCTGACGGCGTTCCGCGCGGGAGAGATCGGGGCGCGCCTGCTCCAGCGCGAGCACGATGTTGTCCTGGCAGTTGCTCCACGGGAAGAGGCTGTAGTCCTGGAATACCATGGCGCGGTCAAGGCCGGGGCCGGTGACGGGTTTGCCTCCGACGAGGACTTCGCCGGAAGACGGCATGAGGAGACCGCTCACGAGCCGCAGCAGGGTGCTTTTGCCGCAGCCGGATGGGCCGATGATCGCGATGAATTCGCTGGCGGCCACGGAGAGGCTGATGTGCGCCAGGGTCTGTTCTCCGGCGTGGGAGAACGACAGGTCGCGCAGCTCGATGAGCGGGGTATCGTTCACAGGTTCTGATCCTTATAGCGTTGTTCAAGTTTTTCCCAGAAGGGCTCGCCGGGCTGCTCCTTGCGGAGTTCCTGAAGCGCTTCGTAGTACAGCGTGGTGTCGATCACCTTGGAGAAATCCGGCTCGCCGTCCGCGTAACCGATCTTCTTCATGTGCGCCCACATGGCCTCGACGCCCTTGCGGTTCGGGTCGACGGAGAACTGCAGATGCGGGTTCAGCACCAGGTCGCTGGCGAGCTTCTCGCCGAATTTCTGCTGCTCCACGTCGGCGCGGACGCCGGACTGCGGATCGTCGACGAACTTCTTTTCCGCCAGGAGTTCCGCCTTCAGGAACTTCACGAGTTCGGGCCGGTATTTCTGAAGCGCCTCCTCGGTCACGACGATGCGGCAGCAGGGATGGTTCGGGGAGAGGTCGTTGCTCCACAGCGGCGAGGCGAGTCCCGCCTGGACGGACTGGCCGATGATGTTGGTGGCGCCGACGCCGACGTCGACCTTGCCGCTCTTCACGGCTTCCAGCACGTCGACCGGGCGCTTGAACTCCACGATCGTCAGGTCCTTCTCCGGGTCGATCCCGGCCTCGAAGAGCGCGCCGCGGAACACGACGTCGGAGGTGAAGACGCGGGGCGTGCCGACCGTTTTGCCCTTGAAGTCCTCGATGCTCTTGTATTCCTCTGCGTGTTCGGGCTTGGTAATGATCGGATGCCCGCCGGAGAGATTGCCGCCGATGATGACGAATTTCGAGCCCTTGGAGATGAACGTGAGCGGTCCGCCCGTGCCGAACGACACGCCGACGTCGAGCTTGCCCGCGTTCAGGGCGTTCAGGCCGTCGCTGGAGTTCGTGAACAGCACGAAATCGGTCTGCACGCCGGACCGGTCGAAGAACCCCTCGTTCACGGCGATCATCGGCAGAGTGGAGCTCCCGCCCTGCTGGTAACCCACGCGGAGCACGGGGGACGCGGCGTCCTGTTTGCCGCATCCGGCGAGGAAGGCCGCCGGGACGGTCCCCGCGACCAGAAGTGAAAGGATCGTATGCTTGATGTTCATGTGAGTGTCTCCTTATGTCTTATGTCAGATGGTTTGAGGCGGATCAAATGCCGTTTCCGGCGTGGAACAGGTTTTTGTCGTTCAGTTTCTTCTCCATGTCCGCGCGGTACACGGACATGATCTTCCGCTGAAGCGCGAGCGTGGATTCGTCGGCGAAGAGCTTTTCGCGGGGGAGCCTGCGGGACGCGGAATTGTCCTCCAGCGCGAGCAGCCGTCCCGGCGAACTGCCGAAGACCGCGATCCGCGTGCCGAGATACAGCGCCTCGTCCACGTCGTGCGTCACGAAGACCACCGTCCGCTGTCCGCCGGAATCCGCGTGCAACGTCCGCACGAGGTCCTGCAGCATGGCCCGGTTCACCGGGTCCAGCGCGCCGAAGGGTTCGTCCATGAGGAGGACCCGGCACGGCACGGAGATGGCGCGGGCGATGGCGGCGCGCTGGCGCATGCCGCCGGAGAGGGCCGAGGGGTACTGGTGGAACGCCCCGCCGAGGCCGACCAGTTCGAGGTAGGACTCCGCGAGGTTGCGGAGTTCGGCCCTGGTCTTGTCCGGGCAGGCGGCTTTCAGCGCCAGCATCAGGTTGTCGCCGGTCGTCATCCACGGGAAAAGCGAGTAGTCCTGGAAGACCACGGAGCAGGCTTTCTCCGGTCCGTCGACCTCGCGGCCGTCGATCGTGATGCTCCCGGAATCCGCCTTCAGCAGCCCGGCCAGCAGACGCAGGAACGTCGATTTGCCGCAGCCGGACTGCCCGAGCAGGCAGAGGAACGCCCCGTCGGGTATCTCGAGCCCGATCCGGTCGAGGACGGTTTTGCCCTGGAACGCGATGGAAACGTCGGTGCACTGGATCATTGCACTGCCTCCTTGTAGCGCAGGATGCGTTTTTCGATGCGTTTGAACGCCGCGGACACGGCCGTGATCACGATGCCGATGAAGATGATGCCGACGACCACGCGGGCGTAATCCGCGAAATCCGAGAAGTTCTTCACGTACCAGCCCAGTCCCTCGGTCGCGCCGATCAGTTCGGCCGCGGTCAGCAGCAGGAAGCTGAAGACCAGTCCGAGCGACGCCCCGGTCAGAATGGACGGCATGGCTCCGGGCAGCAGGACCCGCAGGATGAACGTCCGTTTGCCGAGGTGAAGCATCCGGGCGGAATCGAGGAGCGTCTCCGGGATGTTCACAACGCCGGCGATGGTGCTCACGAAGACCGGCCAGAACGCCCCGGACCAGATCACGAAGATCGAAGCGGCCTTGAAGCTCGGCAGCAGGGCGATGGCGTACGGGATGTACACGATCGGCGGGATCGCACTCAGCACCTTGCTGAACGGCTCCGCCGCGTTGCGCAGCCGGGGAGAACTGCCCACCACCAGGCCGCCCGGGATCGCCGTCGCGAGCGACAGCGCGTACGCCACGCCCAGCAGATACAGCGAGGAGAACATTCCATGCAGCATGTCCTTCAGTTCGCGGAAGAACAGCCGCAGGACGGCCTCCGGGGTCGGGAAGAGCACAGGATCGAGCAGCGTCCGGTTGGACGTGGTCAGCTGCCACAGCAGCAGGAAGCTCTCCAGCACCACGGCCACGTCGACGATCGCGGTGCGGCGTTCCTTCTTCCACGCAAGCAGGACGCGGACCAGGGCGACGGCCGGGATCAGGACGCCCGCGGCGAGGGCGAACCAGTCGTGTTTCCACGCCGCGGCGGCGGTCAGTGCGATGAGTTCTATGACGAGCAGTATCTTCAAGATTCCACCTGAGGGCGATTTTTCGGGTAAGGTTTCGAAGCTGAAAGCGCGTTCCTCAGTTGTTCGCCTTGAAGAAGGCGTCCATTTCCCGGTAGATCGGATCGTCGGGATAGCGTTTCAGGACCTCGTCGAGCACTTCGCGGTAGATCGTGGGGTCGATGTGGTCGTGGATGTCGACTTCGGTTTCCGGG
>JAFYBD010000297.1 GCA_017540385.1 Lentisphaeria bacterium | reverse complement strand
GTGCCGATCGTATGATAATACAGTGCGGAGGTCACCGAGTCTCTGTAGAACACTTGATCGCCAGGATTCCTGCCCTCCCATGCGGCGTCGACGTACACGGTGCCCGGTCCCGTGATCGCACGGGTGATGCTCAGGACGATGTCCGGGGCCCCGAGAGCCGTTTTGCGGTTCCGGATGGTATAGAAGTAGTCCCCGACCTGGACGCTCCGATCCGATTCCCCCGATCCCGCGGAGGTCGTGCCCAGGACCTCGCCGTTCTGATTCACGACGGTGATACTCCGGGCGTACTGGTAAAATCTGTTCAGGTTCCTGGTGTCGCCGAACTCCGGCGCGCTCACGAGCGTGTAGACGCCCTCGCCCTGCCGGTCGTTCACGACGATCGTGATGTCCGGCGATCCGTTCACGAACGAGTTGATGCTCATCAGTGCCGTGTCGTTTCCGGCGGTGAACCCGGAGATGTCGAACTCGAACGTCCCGTTGACCGTGATGGTGCCGCCCCCCGTCAGCTTGCAGTCCCCCCTCAGGATCGCGCCGGCCTGCACCGTCAGGTTCGTGCCGGAGACCGTCAGGTCCGCCGCCGTCGCCCCGCTCTGCAGCACCAGCGAACCGTACTCGTTCACCGTGGCTCCGGTGACGGTCGCGCCCGCCAGGATCTGCAGGTTGTCTCCCACCGGTTCGGCGAACGTGGCGTCGCCGCCCGTGACGACGATGCTGCCGCCCGGCATGATGGCGAACGCCGCCTCGTTCCCGTCCGCGAACGCATTGTATCCCACGGTCGCGGAGCCCACGGGGGTCTCCACGACGGTCCCGTTTGCCAACGATTCCCAACCCGGGTTCACGTAGGCAACGGGCGGATCGCCCTCCACGATCGGCATCTCGTCCCAGATACTCAGGTACAGCGAATTGTTTTTCACCTTCGTCTGGTAGTAACGTCCGCCGATCTCCGTCAGGGCGCCCGCAGTGAGCGTGCCGAGCGTTTCCTGCTGCGTATTCCGCACCGTGATCGTCTGATTGAATCCCTGCACCTTTTCCACCAGGCGGTAGCGTCCGGCCGCCTGGTCCGCCGACAGCGTGACCGTGTAGATCGGAGCGCCTTTGATGCACTGCAGATTGTTGACGACCGCCGCCGAACCCGGCTCGTACGCCGAGATGTCGAAATCCAGGAAGCCGCCAGCCATGTTGACCGTGGCGCCGTTCACGAACGAGAGGCGTCCGGTAAGCGTGCCGCCGCCGTCGACCGTGATGATGGAGGTGTTCGAGACGGTCAGGCCCCGGATCACGCCGCCCGACACGGAGATCTGCAGCCAGGTCGCTTCCGCATTTTCCAGCAGGCCGCCGGCGGAAACGTAGACGTATCCCAGGCTCGGTTCCGAAGGTATGCCGGGGCCGCCCATTATGATGTAGTCGTATCTGGTCCCGTTCAGGACCGCATTGCGCACCACGCCGCCCGATTCGATATGGAGCGCCCCGCCCGAAGTCATCCTGGCGCCGGAGATCAGGCCGCCGTCGTAAACACAGACCGTGCCGCACATCAGCTCCACGTTCGTGGCGACTGCGCCCGACGACATGAGAAGCACGCCGCCATCCGAAGCCAACGAGGACGGCCCCCAAGTATAGGACGAGATGACGATGACGCCCGCGCTCGAACTCTTAGCGGACACCACAGCGATCCCGTCCGCTCGGCCCCCGGAGAGGAGCGTGACCGTGCCGTTTTTGTCGACCGTGGTCCCGGTCACGACCGCCCCGTCGTGGACCGCCATCCGCCCGGAATCCGAAACGACGATCCCCTCGACCTCCGCCCCGGATTCGACGTCGAACAACGCGGACTTCACTGCCGTTTCCCGGTAGATCGCGCCCGACGCCGTCCGCAGGTCCATCTTCAGCTCGCCCCGGGAAACGACCACGCCCGAGTCGATCGACAGCTGACCGCCGAGGAACGTGTAGTCCATCAGGAGCGCCCCGGTCCAGACGGTCATGACGCCGCCCGCCAGCGTGCCGCCGGTGACGACCGTGCCGCTCATGACGTCGGCCGAGCCGCCGAACTGGTTGAAGCGGAACGCCGCGCCTTTGCGGAGGTCGGCGGAGCCGCCGGACAGGAACGTGTCGTACACCGTGCCGGTCTCGACTTCCAGCAGACCGTTGCTTACCGTGATCGTCTGGGCTTCGCCCGCGGCATGGACTTTCAGCCGGCCGCCGTTCAGGATCGTCACGTCGTCGGCCATGCCCATCAGCACTTCCATCCGGCCGCCGTTCAGCATGTTTTTGCTCGCGACCGCGCCGGAGACGATTCGCGCGGTCCCCCCGGCCTCGACCGTGGTGTCGCTCGCCAGACCGCCGGAGAGCTGGATCGTGAAGGAACCCCCGCTCGAAACGCGCGTATTCTCCGCATAGCCGCCGTAAACGAGGTACCGTCCGCCGGTCGACACCGCCACGTCGTACCCGCTCGCGGTCGTGTAGATCACGCCCACGCCGCCGTCCAGGACCGTGCCGGAGCTGAAGAGCCCGCTCATGATGTTCGCCTGGCCGCCCGACTGCATCGTCAGGTTCTGCGCCGAGCCGCCGGAGACGAACGCCTCGCCGCTGTCATGGAGGAACGTGTTTTGCAGGAAGCCGCCCTCCTCGACCCAGAAGAACCCGTAGCGGGTGGCCTCCGCGTCGGTCACGACGCCCCCGTCCAGGACGGTCACTTCGCCGTCGCTCGTAACGTGCAGGCCCGAGGATACGACCCCGGACGATACTCTGACTGTCGTGCCGTTGATGATGATGTCCGCCATGATGTACTCCTTGCTTGCCGGACGGATTCCGGCGCATCGCTGTTTCGTTGCTCAGGGCTCCCGGGCGCTGCGTGGATCGTTTCGGTTGATGCGGCCCGATCTGAGGGGAACTGTTCCTGCTTGCGGGTTATGTGAGGTTGGTGTGTTTCGACGATTATCTACTGATTCGACGTTCAAAAGCCGGTTTTCTTAGTGGAAAACCAAACTTTTTTCGATATTTTTGCGAGCTTTCGAGTTTTATCTCGCCGGTTAGCTGGTTTTTTGTTGAGGTTGGTTTCGGTTATTTGAGGGTGAATGAGGTCGTTCGAGTTCGTTTTGAGGAACCACCCGAAAACAAAAAAGCCGGACGATTCCCATACGTGAAATCGTAGGTCCGACCAAGAACCTGCCACTGAACGACAGAGAAGCGCCCAGCAAGTCTGAAGACACACTGATCCCTTGCTGGCATATTTCGATTCAGCGGCAAAAGTTTTTGAGGTTGAAACTTGGTCGGTTTACGATTTCTTTTGCTGAAATATACGATGAAATGAGCTCGGATACCGAGGCCCGCTACAACGGACTCCCGGTTCCAACAGGTAACTTACACCCTCCCGCGAAAAAGTCAAGCCGGTAATCGCATTTTTCTGTATTATTTATGCGAGTTGAAAGTGACTGAGTTCAAAATGAAATAGATTGAACGATCATGGACAGCGAACTGCCGTCTCCGCAGGATTTCCGCCGATTTGTTCCGATTCCGGCTTGCATATTCGGGCTCACGGGTGTATTATTATACGAGATAAGCAACAGGAGACAACGATCATGAAACGACTTCCCGACAAGCCGGAGAAAAAAGATCAGCGGAAATAACCGCCGAAGGTCTTGTCGGAGCGACAATGTACGGCGATCGTCACCATCCTGATCGACTCCGGCAGAAAGGTATTCTGTCTCGTGAAAGAGCTGCCAAAAACGGAAAATGGATCATCCGGCATTAACGATCCGGGCGACGACGCGCCGAAGCGGAACCGGCGAAAGAAGACGCTGATCGCATTTCTGGCGGTCGCGGGATTCCTGGCGCTTCAGGCCGTGCTGCTGCCGGACGCCCCGGTGTGGATCACCGACAACGGCAACAAAATCATCGTGACGCAGGCGATCGCACAGGACGGGACGAGCGCGCTGAAACCGCCGTTCGGAGAAAAAAAGTTTTTCCCGGGGACATTCCATTTCCAGCAGGCGCCGGACGGGACCGTGCGGTCCGTGCTGCCGGACGTCTTCCCGTACCTGCAGACGCCGATTTACCGGGCGTTCGGCGACCGCGGCTGGCTGGTGCTGCCGATCCTGGGGGTGCTGGCGACGATGTGGTTTTTCCTGGCGACGCTGGAGGCCGCGGGATATCCGGGACGATTGCGGACGATGCTGACGGCGCTGGCGCTCGTCTCCGCGCCGTTTCTTTTCTACGGCGGGACCGTGTGGGAAATGACGCTCGGGACGGCGTTTGCGGCCACGGGGATGTATTTCGCGGTGAAACAACAGTTCTTTGCAGCCGGGCTGGCGCTGGGGCTGGGCGTGTGGCTGCGCGAGGAATGTGGCCTGATCCTGGTCCTGGGCGCGGTCACGGGGGCGATCCGCGACTGGAAAGGCATGCGGAAATGGGCTCCCGGTCTGATCGCCGGAGCGGCCGCGGCCGGTTTGCCGCTGTGCGCGATGAATTACTGGCGGTACGGCCATATCCTGGGCCTGCACGGGGCGCTGTATTATTCGCACAATGCCGACGGCGCGGCCGCGTGGAGCACGGCTTCGCTCGCGCGGAGAGTCCTGAAGGGCTACGGGATGTACTGGTTCCGGTTCGAGGCGTGGGGCCCGGCGAACTGGATGCGGTTCGTGCCGATGATCCCGGTCGCGCTGCTGCCGTTCGCGGGAGCCCTGAGGGGGTTCGCGCGGACGAAACGCGTCCTGCTGTGGCTGGGGCTGTGCGGATGGTTCGCGATGTTCGCGGGACTGCTCTTCAGCCGCGACATGATCCGTTATGCCGGGCTGAACGTGGGCCTGGTCGCGACGTGCCCGATGTTCGCGGGGTTTTACCTCACATGGCGGGATCAGATCGCGTCGGGGCGGACCATGGAACGCGCCGGGGCGGTGTTCGCCGGGCTGTACTGCCTGGTCGTGCCTGCGATCCTGACGCAGACGGACATCGGCGTGATCTGGGGGGCGCGGCACTTCCTGCCGGTCGCAGGGCTGCTGTTTCTCCTGAGCTGGAGAGGTTTTGAACGACTCGGCCTGCTCCGGCGGAACCACCGCGCGGAAGCGGCCCTGACCGTGGTCGCGGCCGTGCTGTTCCTGCTGGCCGGGGAGAAAGCGCTGTTCGTGCAGGCGTACGCGGCGGACGCGACCGAACGCGCGCTCGCGAAAGCATCGGAAGAAGTGATCGTGACCGACGTCTTCTTCCTGCCGGAAATGACGCCGCGTCTGGCGCGCGAACGGACGATCCTGATGATCGAGGAGGATTCGGACATCCCGGAGGCCATCCGGGTCCTGCGTGCGAACGGCGTGAAACGGTTCTCCCTGGTGCTGTCGGCCTCGACGCCGTATTTCGGGACGATCACCGACGCCGGGCTGGAGACGCTGAACGAAACGCCGGGGCTGCACGCCGGGACCGTGGTCAAAATCCGGCCGGACGACCGGACGTTCCTGGCGCTGGACGTGATCCCGTCGACGCTGGACTGAGCAAAAAACGGCCCGGGATCAAACCGGACTCAGCGGTTGTTGCGGCCGCTGCCCGGGGAGGCCTGCCGGGTATTGTTTCCCCTTGCGCGGCCGGAATTTGATGGCGCGATCGCGCGTTTCACATTCGGGTCGGGCCCGATGGTCAGGATGAGGTCGCGGCCGTCGACTTCGATGTTGGATATCTCCAGTCCGGAGGGGGAACCGTCCCACCAGCGGCTGTCCGGCTTGCTGGAATCGTTGAAGACGACGCGGTTCGGGGGGTAGAAATAATCCGTGGCGATGCCGTTGCAGTCGCGCCCGTGGGGGAGGTGGCCGAAGGTGCCTGGGCAGGTCTTTTCGAGCAGGGGGACTCCGCCTGCCTGTTCGAGGGAAATCTCGTAATGCTTCTCGAGGGTCATCTCCTCGTCCTCCTCGCAGTCGGTCACGGCGTCGTCGACGTGCCAGATCGCGAGTCCGTGCGAGGGGAGCGCGCGGTAGAACGACGTTTCGGCGTTGCGGTTCTCAAGGAGGAAATACTCGTCCGGGTTCGCTGGATTGCGGTAGATGTAGCCGTATTCGCTGGTGGCGGGGATGCGGACTTTGCCGGAAGCGGGGAGCGGGAGGGCGCGGAGCCAGCCCAGGCGGAAGCGGAACGGTCCGGCGAGGGCGGTCGGGTTGGTCTGGAGCCCGGTCAGGCGGTCGTACATGCCGATGCCCATGATGCAGTGATTGCCGAGGCCGTGAGAGACTTTCTGTTCGGCGGCGGGGGTCTTGTCGCTCTTCTCGCCGTAGTCGACATAGTCGAGGATGTCGAACGTCTGGTGCATGATCTCGTGGATCAGGATGCTCACGGTGGGGCTGTCCTGAATGCCGCAGATCAGGACCTGCATGCTGTGGAGACCGCCGGGCAGGCGTATCTGATCCATGGGCGTGAACCAGTGCGCCTGGGGCCAGAGACCGTCGAACGAGCTGTTCCGCGAATAGAGGACGCAGGCGGAACGGATCGTGCCGTCCGGCTCCTGCGAGACGGAGGAGAGGTCGAACTCGCGCGGGAGCTTCGCCATGGCCTCCTTGATGAGCATGTCGGCTCCGCGGTAGTTCAGCGCCTGCTGATAGTAGGAGCGTTCGTGGTCGGCCACGACGTAGTCGGAGACGAGGTATTTCAGGCGGCAGCGGCCGTAGGACTGGTTGTCCACGAAATCGAAGACGGAACAGGAATTGCCGTAGCCGCGATAGTTGCGCTCGTTCAGGAAGAACTCGACCTTCTCCTTCGGGATGATGAGGTCGTCGGGATCGTCGGGGAACCTGATGAGGACGGCGAGGCCGGTGATCGTGTCCGGGTGAAGCGGGGTCCTGGCGTAGGCCGGGGCGTTTTTCGGGATGTCGGCGAGGGGTTTCAGGGCCACGCGGAACCCGGCGTCGAAAACCGGGACGGACGCGTCCACGGGCTCGCTCGAAGCCGACGTGCAGTTCTCGGCGTTGTCATGCCAGGAGCCTCCGCGGCGCGCGGAGAGGTCGCCGGCGTAGGCGGCGGAGAAGTCGCGCATGAACCAGTCCAGGCAGAGTTCCTGCACGTTCCCGTGCATGTCGTAGAGGCCCCAGGCATTGGGCTTCCTGAGACCGGCGGCGGAAACGGTCGGCTCGGGAATGAGCGAGTTGCCGCGGTACCAGGCGAGGTCGTTGAGAGCGGCGGAGATGTGATTCCTGGCGCGGAGGTCGCGGCCGCTGTTCAGTTCGGTCGTGGTCCCTGCGCGGCAGGCGTACTCCCATTCGGCCTCGTTCGGGAGCGTGAACCGGTAGCGGAACGACGACGGCAGGGAATTGTTGAGGCGGCGGCAGAATTCGAGGGCCTGTTTCGCGGAAACGTCGTAGACCGGCAGCGAGGGACCGACGCCGAAAAGTCTGCCTCCGGGCCGGGCCGCGGCGGAGAGTTCGGTCTGGGCGGTCCCCATGACGGCCCGCCACTGCGCCTGCGTGACCTCGAACTTCCCGACGGAAAGAGCGTTCTCCGCGAAGGTATAGATGACGCGGCCGTCCTTGTCGGTCTTCTCGCCCCGGGCGGGCGCGCGGTTCACCTGCATGGCGATGGATCCGGCGGGGAGCGTGACGAGTTCGAGCGGGAGCTCGCCGGGGAGCATGAAGCGGATGGACGGGAGCTCGCCTTTTTTGTGCTCGTAGATCGGGGTGACCGCGAGCGTAGAGCAGGAGGCGAAGAAGAACATGACGACGCAGAGACAGCAGGTGAGCAGAGTCTCACGGGAGAACACGGGAGCGGAGAGAGTCGTCATTTCGGCGAAGCCTTGTCGGTAAAAGGGATTCGAGGGGGAACCGGAAGATATATTATAGCATCGGGGCGGAGTTTTGTCAAGCGGGAATCGTGGTAAAAACGGGACGGAAAAGGCGCGGGTCTCCGGGCAGGGTCCCAGAGCCCGCGAAACCGGAAGAAACCGCGCACCAAAACCGGACAGGGGAACCGCCGGATGGTTTTCGCGGAAGAAACCGCGATGCGCGCAGGAAAAAACGGTGGAAAAAACTGCGCGGTGAATTAAAGTATTGGGAAAAGGGGTCCCGCCGTATCCGGAAGGGGGACGGGGATCGGGCCCCAGGCCAACCAAAAACAGGAGGGATCACATGAAAGGCCTCACCCAGAAGCAGAAAAACATCATCGAATTCATCAACGAATTCATGACGACACAGGAAATGGCGCCGACCATCTACGAGATCGCGGAGCATTTCCACATCAAGACCTCGACCGTGTTCGCGCACATCCGGGCCCTGCAGAAGAAGTCGTACCTCACGCGCAGCTCCAAGGCCAGAAGCATCAGCCTGTCGCATCCGAAGAAGCGCACGAGATTCCCGGCCGGCGTCCAGTCGATCCCGTTCCACCAGGTCGGCGGGGGAAACGCCGCGGCCGCCGACGCCGGGGAGAAGGCGCTGGTCTGCGACGTGGGACAGCTGCTGGACAGCACGGGCAAGGAAGACCTCTACGCGGTCCACGTGAAGGGATCGGATTTCACGGCGAACGGCATCTTCGACGGCGACATCCTGATCGTGAAGAGCAATCCGGGGAACATCGGGAGCGAGGACATCGTGGTGGCCGAGGAGAACGGGCGCGAAATCCTGAAACAGGCGAAAGACGCGATCGTGAACGGGACCATGCCGGACGCGACGCAGTTCAAGGGCGTGGTCGTCGGATTGCAGCGGCGCATCGCGCGTCCGTGACGCGCCCCCGGAACCACCGAAAAGAAGCCCGCCGAGCCGGAGGCAAGGCGGGCAAATCGTTTTCAGGACAAATGGGGAAAGCTCACCTGCGTTTGGAGAGACGCTGGACCTCCTCGTAGAACTCCTTGAGTCTGGCGGTGGAGATCTCGCTGGTGTAGTTGGCGCGGACTTCGCGGTCGCTCTCCTCGATCACGCGGGCGCGCAAATCCGGGTCGGCGTCGAGCCTGCGGACGATTTCGGCCCATTCCTCGGGCGCGCCCTCGGCGGGAGCGAAGAAACCGGTCTCGCCGTCGCGGATGAGCGCCTTGAGTCCGCCGGTGGGAGCGGCGATCATCGGGACGCCGGCACTCCACGCCTCCAGGACCACGGAGCCGAACGATTCGCGGAGAGAGGGGAGCAGGACGGCTGAGGCGGCGTGATAGGCCGCGTAAATGAGGGAGGAATCGGGCGGGACGCCGTTGATCATGGTCACGCGGCCCGAGAGGCTCATGAGGTGGATCTTCTCGCGGAGCTTCTCCACGTACCAGTCCTCGATCGGGGAGCCGATGAAGACGAGATGCCAGGGTTCGCCCAGAAGCGCGAGGACCTCGGGCAGGACGAGCTGGTTTTTGCGGTAGTCAATGGCGGAGAGGCAGAGGAGTATCTTCCGGTCCATGCGGATGCCGACCTGCTTGCGGAAATCGCTGCCGGTGTACTCGTGGAATGCACCGTAATCCACGCCGTTCGGGATGCGGACGACGGGCTTGCCGGGATACACTTCCTTCGCGCGGGCGAGGTCGGACTCCGAGGTGCAGACGATGCCGCTGGCCGCCTTGAATGGATCGGCCGTGCGCCCCATCAGACGGTCGAAGAAATCGCCGTAGCGGAACAAGCCCTTCAGAGGCTGATATTTCTTCTGGATCTCCAGCGGCGGGGGAGGATCGAAGTGTCCGCCCGGCATGGTCATGACGCAGGGGATGCGCATCTGGGAAGCGGCAGTCCTGGCGGCGGCAGCCATACGCCCGAAGGAGTGGCAGTGAATCAGGTCGAATTCGCCTTTGCGGATGGCCTTCACGAGACCGGGAACGACGGGATCGCCGCCCTTGCGGTCGAGCAGACGCGCCTTGTCCTTGGAGAGCGGGAAGACCGGATAACGGTAGGGGAGCCGGTGAATGGGAACGGAGGTGTGGACCTCGTCCTTCACGCGGGAAAGAGCATCCGTTGCGAAAATCTCGGCGGGATCGCCGTTTTTCTGAAGCGTCCTGGCGATATTCCAGACGACCGATTCCGTACTTCCCCATTCGGCGAAGGCGAAACGGCGGATGATTTGAGCAGTCCTCATGATACGGGTAGCGAGTAGTCCATCATGAATAAAATTTAAAACGAGTAACAGTTAATGTACCCCCAAAAGGACAAAAAACAAGGACAAAAAGAGAAAAAAGGGCGAGGAAATCGAATCGTGAGGAGAAAAAAGCGGAAGGAGCCGCGGCGGAAAAGGCGCGCGTCAGTTGCGCTTCTTCGCGACGATACGGTCCTTGAACCGCAGGTCGAGGCAGCGTTCGTCCTCGTGATTGCGCACCGCGGTCTCAAGCTTCGGGAGGAGACGGCCGAAGATGTCTTCGCGGAGGAGTTCCTCCCGGACCCGGAGCGGTATCTGGATGGTGAAGACTCCGGGGTCGCTCTTGTAGAGGAGATCGCACTGGATGAAATCCTGTGCGATGTAGAAGGACTTGGGGCGGACGTCGGTGAATTTGAGGCGTGTGAGCCGGATGAAGTCCAGGACGGTGCGGATGGAGACGTCGGAGAGGACTTCGCCGCGCTGGAACGGCGCGCCGTCGCCGGATGCGCGGACGGCCGAAGGTTTGCAGGAGAGGGCGGGCAGGGAGCCGGACACGTCGTAGTAGGCGGACTGGTCGAGGACGACGCCGTCGTCGTCGAGGTAGAACCCGGTGCCGAGATTGGCCACGGGGATGCGTTCATGCAGTTCGAAAATGAGCTGGTCGGGGAGCACGCGGCGGATGTCGGCGCGCTCGAGCTCGGGGATCTCGGTGCGGAGTTTCGCGGTCATCGCGGCGAGGTCGTATTCCTTGCGGCCGGAGAAGAGCGGCGTGCGCCCGGGATGGAGCTGGAGGATGGAGCAGATGCGGTCCATGCGCTCCTGGCGTTCGTCGGGGTCGGCCGGGCTCCAGTAGCCGGAATTGCCGGCAAGGCGGATGCTGTTCACGATGAGGCGCGGGTTGTTCGGGAAGAGCGCCCGGTAGGCGAGCCAGCAGAAGACGCCGAGGATGACCGGGATGACGACGGCGAGGGAGAGACCGATCCAGAATTTGGTCTTCTTCGAGAGATTCGGAGCGGAGGACGCCGGAGCGTCGGCATTGGTGGTTGGCGAGGAGGGTTTCACTGGCATCACAAAGGTTCAGGTTCCCGAAAACGGCAGATTTATTTTAATATATCGCAAGGATGAAAAAAAGCGAACGAAAAAAGCGCGAAATACGCGGATTTTTCGAAAAAGAAACCGGGAGGCAATGCAGAAACGCGAAACACGGGGGCAAATATGACGGAATCGCTTGAACTAAAGAAAATCGGCGGTATATTTATGGGCACCTCTACAAATTTGTTTTCGGCGGCTTTTCGCGTCCGGACCAAGTCCAACTGGCAAGATTTTCGGTGGTTACCTTCAGGCAGCCACACTCAAATCTTCCTGCATTGTCCTTTGGGTCCATGCGCTGAAAATCCATCCGATCGAATTTTTAGAGATACCCTTATCTGAATCACTATACGGAAAACGCCGTGCCAAAGGCACGAATCACAGGCGCCCCCGGAAGGAGCAAGCATGAAACCGAGCCAGAACACCACGAAAGACGACGGATCGAGGATCCGGCGGAGGGTGTCGTCCCACATGACGCGCCTCTTCGATCAGTGGTCGTTCAACGCGATCTGCTTCCTGATCTTCCTGAAGCTGCTGCAGCTGTGCAAGCTGCTGGGAGCGAAACCGAGGGAGAACGGCTGGCGAAAAACGGCCGGCATCTTCCTGAAGGGCGACATTTCGAAATTCATGCTCGGAGTGTTCCGCGTGACGCCGTATTCGGACGGGGCTCCGGCCACCGACATGGAGGAGGCTCGGGCGCGGTTCCTGAACCGCTTCGGGGAATTCCTGCGGCGGCACGGAGAACTGCACTGGGCGATCGAACAGAGGACGTTCCGCCTGCATCGGAAACGCCTCGCCGAAACCGATTTGCTGGAGGCGGATTTCCGCGCCGACGGCACGCTTGAAAACGTGCGGATGACGTTCGATCCGCGGCATCCCCCCGCCCTGCCCGAGAAAGACATTCAGACCATCCTGTCCCTCTTCGTGCGGGTCCACAACCGGCTCGACTCCGGGGACGAGCCCACGAGGGCGCGCAAACTGTACCGGATCGTGAAGCGCCGCGTGCTGTATCTGAACCTGGCGGGCATCGGGAGCCGCATGGAGGCCGTGCACGTGCTGAGACGCGTGATGAACGCCTCCTGCGTGTCGTTCAAACCGCTTCCGGCGGTCAGCGACGAGGACGCGATCCTGGCGGCGCGGATGGCGACCCCCGACTCGGCGGTGTTCCGGCATCCCGGCTGGGGCCTGCTGAACGCGTTCGTGCGCATCCATCCGAACCTGAACGAGGCCGACCTGTGGATCCAGTACCACCACGTCCCGGTGGACGGGCTGGCGATGCAGGAGGTCCTGAGCGAACTCAAAAGCGAGTGGGGCGAGGCCGGCGGGATGTGTTTCCCGGAGCCGGGCAGCCCGGCGGCCGCGGTGGAACTCCAGGAGACCCCGCGCAAAGGATTGTACCGCGCGAGGGCGTTCTACCGGTTCGACCGCCTGCTGGAGATACGGAAACGCCTGAACCGGGATTACGCGGCGCAGATGAGGGGACCTGCGACGATCGCCGGGATGATCCTGTGGGGGCTCGCGAAATCGCCGGACCTGCACGACGTGAAGATGCTGTTCCCGGTGGACGTGGAGCCGGGCCAGGCCGCGGAGGCGGGGCTGCCCCCGCAGCGGTTCGAACGCGAGCTCAGTCTGGTCTTCATCCGTCCCTCGGACTTCATGACGCACGCGGAGGAGATGGGCGGCTTCCTGTCGTTCCAGCGCGAGTTCAACGGCCGCCTGAAAAAGACGCGTTACCGCTGCAGCGAGACATACGAGATGCTGGAGCTGCTGTCGATGATCCATCCGCTCTTCTACTACTACGCCAAATACCTCATGCCGAACGCGTTCCAGGACGTTGTCGGAACGTTCGGGCTGTCGGTGCTCCGCCACGCCGAAGTCTTCATCGCTCCCGTGACCGACCTGCAGATTCGCGGGTTCCTGGCGTTCGGCCGGATGGACATGCCCTGCCGGGGCGGGGGGACCGCCGGGTGCGTGAGCATCTGCGGGACCCGGGAGCAGATCCAGGCGTATCTGGCGGCGCTGGAACGGATCAGCGAGAATTACGAAAGCTTTTTGGAGAAAACATAACCTGTCAACCACAGAAGGCATACCATCATGAACCTGAGACATTTGCCCGGAACCATCCTCGCTGCGGCGTTCCTCGCGGCCGCATGTCTGATCACGGCCTGCCAGCCGGACGCCGTCGGCTCCTACCAGTCGCCCCTGACCCCGCAGGAGACGATCTTCAGCCAGGCCACAAAACGTTCGCTGGCGTACGAGGGGATCCGGCGGACTCCGGTGATCCTGATCCACGGACTGCTGGGAGCGAAGCTGGAAGACGCCGAGACCGGAAAGGAATTCTGGGGCACGTTCTCGCCGACCCTGCCCGGGCGCGAGAACCTGAAACGTCTGTCGGTCCCGATGGTGTGGGGGAAGCCCCTCAACGAGCTCACGAACAACACCCGGGCGTCGTTCCTGCTCGACACGGTGTCCATCCGCGTGATGGGGCTGGAGTTCTCGATGTTCGCGTACGAACCGCTGGTGAACGCGATCAAGGAGGCCGGATACGTGCAGGAGGGATCGAAGGAACACCTCGAGGACGCGCGCTGTCCGTCGTTCTTCATCTTCTACTACGACTGGCGGCGGAGCATCGCGGAGAACGCGGTCGCACTGGGGCGGTTCATCCGGACGAAGCAGGCCCAGCTGGAGCAGGAATACCGCGTCCGCTACGGCGCGTCGCCCGACCCGGTCAAATTCGACCTGATGGGGCACAGCATGGGCGGACTCATCGCGCGCTACTACATGCGCTACGGGGAAACGCCCCTTCCGCCCGAGGGCGCGCCCGACCCGGCGATCACCTGGGCCGGAGCGAAGAACGTCGGCAAGCTCATCCAGATCGGGACCCCGAACGCCGGTTACCTCGACACCGTGATCGAGCTCGTGAACGGGCTGCGGCTACAGCCGGGCGCGCCGGTCTATCCGTCGACCGTCATCGGCACGTTCCCGTCCTTCTACGAGATGATGCCGTTCCCGCAGTTCGAAGCCGTGCGGAAGAGCATCCCGGGGCGGAGCGAGGAGGATTCCGCGGAGTCCGGCGAAGCGGTCGACCTGTACGACCTGAACACCTGGATCAAGTACAAATGGGGTCTCGCAAGCCCGGACGCGGACGCCGATCTGCAATGGCTGCTGCCGGACGTGAAGACCGCCGGCGAACGGCGCTACGTGGCGCTGGAACACCTTCAGAAATGCCTCGCTTCGGCGAAACGCGTGGCGTCCATGCTGTCGACCCCGGACCCGAAGGATTCCGAGGCCTTCCAGATGATCTTCATCGGGGACTCGGTGCCGACGTCCTCGCTGGCGCTGGTGAACGACGACGGCGCGATCAAGGTCGTGCGCTACGATTCCGGCGACGGAAAAATCTCGGCCGTGAGCGCGCGGGCGGACCTGCGGAACCCGGACAGGCAGGCCGCATGGGGACCGCGGATGCAGTCGCCGGTAAAATGGTCGGGCGTCATCCACGTGAGCGGAGCCCACATGGGCATCACGCAGGCCGCGGATTTCCTGCACAACATGAGGTTCTACCTGGTGCAGTTCCCGGGCAGGGACGAGGCGGAATAAAGGGTTCGCCCGTTCGCCGGAACAACCGGAAACAGGACGTCAGAAGCGCTTGCTCTGGCGGAAGAAGCACATCTCGTGGCAGCGGGGACAGCGGACGATGTGTTCGCGGTCGTCCCGGGCCAGGAACGTGAGACGGCATTTGCCGCAGAGATAGAGGCGGTCCTTCACGACGGAGTCGCTGGTATTCTTGCGCTTGCGCAGTTCGTCGCAAATCCACAGCAGGGCGACCACGAAGAACCACGCCCCGAAATACCAGACGAAAAGACGGTCGAACGGAATGGGGATCATCGGACGGACGGCTCCTTTCCGAGGGCGGCCGCGGACCACACGACGCGGCAGCGGCGGCCGGGGATCCGCTGGAATCCGGGAACGTCGCCGGAGTTGAGGAGGGTATCGAGCCAGGCGCGCGCGGCGAGGTCAAGCTCGGCCACGCCGCAGGACTCCGAGAGGATCACGGCGAGCGGGGCGGGATCGGAATTCGCGGCCTGCTGCAGGACCGAAGCGGGAGACTCCAGGACGAACACCGACGGCAGAGCGGGGGGAGACCGGCGCAGGACGCGTTCCATCTGCGGGACCAGGGGAATCGCCGGGAACACCGCGTCAGGCTGGGAATCCGCCACGCAGTAGGGATAGGACACGATGGCGGTCTCCGGGGGCGCGGCGTCCCAGTCGGCGTCGGACTCCGCGACTTCGCGGACGAGGGGACGCACGACCGGGTCGATGGCGGGAACGGGCAGCGGTTCAAGTTCGGCGGGTTTCGCCGGCACGGGGAGTTCCGCCGGAGTATCGAGCGCGAATTCGTCGCGGGTGGCCCGGAAGAACGAAAAACCGACCTCCTCGCGCGGATGCAGGAACGCGATCGGGTCGTAGGTGTCGACCATCTTCAGGAACTGCGGGTCATTCGCCGCGGCCTGCGAGGAGATGAAGAGCATGGAGCGGTCGGTGGCGGATTCGCTCTGGTCGGAACCCGGCGCGAGGGGCGTGAAGACGGTCACGAGCGCGAGATGGAGCAGGAGGACGATGGCGGCGACGGCGGCGAGCATGGGCCACCGGAGACGTTCCCGGGGCGGGGAATCGTCGACCGGGAGCCGCAGATGTTCCGTGGAGGCGTCGGTCATGATTCAGGCTCGGTGAAGCTGGCGGTCCTGCTCTTCGGCTGGCCGCCGGACATGAAAAGGACGCTCACGTTCAGTTCCTCGGCCACGGTGAGGACCTCGGCCACGGTGGAGAGCGGGGCGTTCACATCGCAGCGGACGATGATCCGCTCCTTGTCCGGGCGGAATTCGCGCGCGTTGAGCGATTCGGAAAGACGGCGCTTGAGTTCGTCCGTGCCCTTCACGACCGCGTCGTTGAAGTAGATGCGGCTGTCCTTGTCGACGGTCACGACGAAGTTGCGGGAGGTGTAG
The DNA here is from genome assembly GCA_017540385.1 of Lentisphaeria bacterium. Lineage (GTDB taxonomy): Bacteria > Verrucomicrobiota > Lentisphaeria > Victivallales > UBA1829 > UBA1732. The sequence continues at coordinate 490 of JAFYBD010000297.1, read as the reverse complement.
GTCAGGCGGCCGCCGGTGCGGGGGAGATTGACCTCGATGCCGCGGAGGGGCACGAAGTTCGAACTGAGCATGAAGAAGACGAGCAGGATGAAAAAGACGCAGAAGTACAGGACGAGGCTCGGGAGCCCGCTGAAGATTTTGAGCTTGGTCTTGACCTGGACCGGGGCTTCATTCGGCATGGTCGGTCTCGCCTTCTTTTTTGTGGTGGCGGAAGAAATACATGATCTCGGCGGAGGCCTTCTCCATGTCCGTGCAGAAGTCCTGGACGCGCGACACGAGGTAGTTGTACGCCACGTGGCACGGGATCGCCACGGAGAGCCCTGCGGCGGTGCAGAGGAGCGCCTTGTACACGCCCTTCGAAATGTCCGGCAGGATGGCGGCCGCGGCGTCCGGGTTCGCGTTCATCGACTGGAAGGAATCGACGAGGCCGAGGACGGTGCCGAGGAGGCCGAGGAGCGGGGTGATGTAGGCGAGCGTGGCGAGGATGTTC
>JAFYBD010000296.1 GCA_017540385.1 Lentisphaeria bacterium | reverse complement strand
GGAGAGCACCCGCCTGATTGGCGAGGTCCTGAGCAGCCTGGACGGCCGCGGGTTCGTGGCCGACGGTCCAGAAGGAGAAGTAGAGGTAGATGGTCAGGATCATGGCGACCACGATGAGCGTGGTGACGATGTCGACCGGGTGGATGGACTCGCGGACTTCCTGCTTGTTGATGGAAGCGAACGTGAGACCTTCGATCTGCTTGGGATCCTGCGGCTTGGTCAGCAGGGAGACCACGATGAGCGTGACCGCGCTGGCGAGGAAGAGGATACCGCAGGCATAGTAGGCGTTGTACGCGCCGATTTCATAGAGGAACGAGGGGCTCGTGAGCTTGCCGTCGCCCCAGAAAGTCTGGATGGTGAGCTTGCCCATACCGAGGATGAAGCCGACGGTGAGGCCCCAGACGGCGCCCTTGGCGTTGATGCGGGACCAGAAGATGCCCAGCAGGAAGGTGGCGGTGATGGCAGGAGCGAGGAAGCTCTGGACGTTCTGCAGGTAGTCGTAGAGACCGCCGCCGCCCTGGGCGACCTGCTTCATGATCGGGATCCAGATGAGGCCGCAGACGACGACCACGGTGGTCGCGATCTTGCCGACGTAGACCAGGTCCTTCTCGGAGGCTTCCTTTTTCAGCTTCTGATAGATGTCGACCGTGAAGAGGGCCGCGGAGGAGTTGAAGAGGGAGGAGAGGGAGCTCATGAGGGCGGCGAGCAGGCCTGCGATCACGAGGCCGCGGAGACCGGCGGGAAGCAGAGCGGTGACGAGGGTCGGGAAGACTCTGTCGCCGTCGATGCCGAGCACGCCGTTCGCTTCCTTGACCGGGAGGCTGATGGAGCCCTGAGCGTTCAGGGCGGCGCCGATGAGGCCGGGGACCAGGAAGATCATCACGGGCAGGACCTTCAGGGCAGCGCCCCAGATGGTGCCGCGGCGGGCGATCGTGAGGTTCTTGGCGGCCAGGGTGCGCTGGACGATGTACTGGTCGGTGCACCAGTACCAGATACCGATGATCGGGGAGGCGATGCAGATGGCGAGCCACGGGAAGTCCTTATCGGACAGCGGGTGCCAAAGAGCGTAACGGGAAGCGTTGGTCGCGGTGAAGTCGCGGAGCTTGCCCCAGCCTTCCATGACGCCGCCGTTGTCGCCGCCGAGCATGCTCAGACCGAAGTACAGGATGAAGATCGAGCCGAGGAGCAGGATGATGGCCTGGCAGGCGTCGGTGTAAAGGACGGCGCGGAGGCCGCCGAACACGGAGTAGATACCGGTCAGGATGATGGTGAGCAGAGCGCCGCACCAGAAGGCGTCGAGGCCGCCCATTCTGAAATCCGGGAAGAGGACGTTGAAGACGAGGGCGCCGGCGTACACGGTCACGGACACCTTGGTCAGCACGTAGGCAGCGAGGGAGATGATGGAGAGGATCCAGCGGGCCGTCGGGCTGAAGCGCTTCTCGAGGAATTCGGGCATCGTGAAGACTTTGGACCGATAGTAGTACGGCACGAAGACCCAGCCGAGCATCAGCAGGACCCATGCGTGGAGTTCCCAGTGGGCGAGGGAGAGACCGGTGTTCGCGCCGGAACCGGCCAGACCGACGATGTGCTCGGAACCGACGTTACTGGCGAAGAGGCTGCCGCCGATGGCGAACCAGCCGATGTTGCGGCTGCCGAGGAAGAAGTCGGAAGCCGTGTTCTGGCCGCGGGAGGCGTAGATGGCCACGCCTGCGATGATCGCGAAGTAGGCGATGATCACGGCCCAGTCAAGCCAGTGCAGTTTGACGGAGGCCGACTTCGTCACGTTCGCGACGGCTTCGGCGACCTGAGGGTTGGATTCCACGGCGGAGTTCACGGCATCGGCGATGTCCGCCTGCGCCATCAGAATCCAGTTGAGGGTGCTAACCATTTGTTTGTGGTCCTTTCTTATGTTAGTATGTTGGGTGAAGTTACGACACTAATAAAATATCAACCTAACAATACACCGTAAATGTCTAAATTTCAACCCCGGATTTGAACAAAATCGCGTTTTTTCGTGATTTTATTCCGCATTTCCCACAAAAACACCTCGAAAGAAACGTTACGGGAGCTCCAGTGTAACGCCCGCACCGCCCTTTTCATAATGCGGATGCGCGCCTCCGCGCGTCGCGTCACTTCTTCAGTTCCGGGTCGTCGGACCAGCTGCCCCCGGTCGAATGTTCGTTGCACATGTACATCGAGCTCATGGAACGCGTCCGGACCGTGGTGAGGATGTTCCGCGTGTTCACATGACCGTCGAGATAAAGCAGCGGGATGTTGCCCTTGTGGATCGTGTTCCAGTCCTCTCCGGCGGCGTCGGTCGACGTGCGGTTCGAGCGCAGATGGAACGGCGCGCAAATCTCGTACTGCTCCTCCCACTTCGAATCGTCGAACGACTTGAAATTGCTCCAGCGTTCCCCGAGGATGATGAGGTCGGACGGCATCTGCGCCGCCTGGATGCGGCTCCGGCAGATGCGTTTTTTGTGGTCCTTCAGCGTCCACAGCCCCATCGGGTCGTTGCGGCCATAGCTCTGCTTGCCCCTCGTGATGTCGCCGGGGCAGCGCGCTACCTTCAGGATGGTGCGCGCGATCTGGTCGATGTTCGCCGGTTCGAACTTCGCCTGGCCGTTGCCGAATTCGTACTTGCTGCCGGCGGTCTGGGCGACGCGTCCGAGCCAGTTGTACCAGTTCCCCAGCAGTCCGGTCAGGTCGCCTTTGCTCCCCAGCGAATACTGGTGAATGTAGTGCCCGATGGACTTCTGGTTGTTGATGCAGGAGGCGCGTTTCGCGGTCTCCCGGGCCGACCTCAGCGCAGGCAGCAGCAGCGCCGCCAGGATCGCGATGATCGCGATCACGATCAGGAGCTCGATCAGCGTGAAGCGGCTGCGTCCGGGGCGTCGTCTCTGTGCGGTCGTTCTCATGTCGGGGTCCTTCTCGGGGAAATGCCGGTCTGGCAGGGATGAATGATTGATGATAAAGACAATATATTCCCTTAACGGCGTTTTTCAAGCAAATACCCCACAGCGTTTTGATCGAAAAACACAAGAACAACGTGATTTTTCAAAAATCTAACGTTAAAAACATTCAAAACAAAAAAACGGTGTTTCGACGCATGCGGGGTGCAGCAGGAGGGATGCGCGGGATACGGTCAGGACCACCGGGCGCGGAGTTCGTCCCAGCCCCCTGCCCTCGCTTCGCGGAATTCCTGCGAATCGGGTCCGAACGTCATCTTCACACATTCGAGGAACCAGTTCCGGCCCCGCCGCGTGGAATCCGTCCCGGAGGCCAGCATTCGCAGAAACGCGGTGCGTTCCTCCAACGTCGGGGCGTTGCGGTCGCCGGAGAGGATGCGCTTCGCGAGCCAGGGATCGGAGAGCACGCCGCGCCCCACGGCCACCCCGGCACAGCCGGTCTCGCGGACGAGTTCCTCCGCCCCCGCCCGGTCCGTGACGTCGCCGTTGCCGAACACCGGCACGGTCCCCGCGGTCTCAACGGCCAGGCGAATCCGGCGGAAACGTTCCGCCGCGTTGACCGGGCAGTAACCCTCGGCCGCGGTGCGCCAGTGGAAGACGATCCAGTCGGCTCCGGCGGCGCAGACCTCGCGCACGATTTGCGGCAGAAGTTCCGCGGAGTCCTTCCCGGTGCGGAGTTTGACCGAGACGGAGACGTCCCCGGGGACAGCGTCCACCACGGCGCGCGTGAGTTCGCCGACGACCGATGGACGGTCCAGCAGGGCCGCGCCGTTCCCACTCGCGGTGACCGTCTTGCTGGGGCACGCGAAATTGAGGTTGATCCCGTTCACGCAGTCCTCCTGCGCGAAGACGGCGGCCGTGGCCGCGAGGGAACCGGCGTCGTGGCCGATGAGCTGGAAGACGAGGGGCAGATCGGGGCGGACCCGGTACGGCGCGAGCTTGCGCCTCACCGCGGCGGATTTCGGGACGGAGACGCCGCCCGTGCTGAAAAACGGCGTGAACCAGCAGGGGATCAGGTCGAGTTGCGCCGCGGCATGCAGGAGCGTCCGGGTCATCACGCCCTGAAGCGGCGACCACACCACGCGGCACGGGAGCGTGAGCCGGCGCGACAGCCTCAGCGGAGCCCGGAAATCGAACTCCGTGTCGGGTGCGGATTCATCCGATGCGGACGACATCGCCGGAGGGGATTTCGAAGGCTTCGCGGCCGCGTTTGATCCACACGGTGCGGCCGGACGGGTTCTGGACGTAGCAGCAGTCGGCCGTGAACCGGAGCGAGCGGAACGCCTGATTGTAATCGTAGATCTCCATATTCGTGGCGTACCACACGCAGTCCTTGCCGGCCATCTGATCGGCGAAACGCTCGATCACGTCCCAGCCGTCGGTCCGGTCGAACTCGAACGAATGACCCCAGATGTAGCAGACCGTGCCGGGCGCGCGCAGCTCGGAGTTGTTCAGGAAGCGCTCGCCAATCTCCGCGATGTTCTCGCGGTGATGCGCGGTCGGGTTCCACTCCAGGAAATCCGACGGCATATTGAACTGATGCGTGCTGTTCACGGTGCGCGAATACAGGATGCCGAGGTCGCGCAGGCGCTGTTTGAGCTCGGGCGTGAACGTGCCGTAGGGATACGCCATGCCCTTCACCGGGGCGTGCGTGATGGATTCGAGCTTGCGGCGGTTCTCCAGGACGTCGGCGATCACGGCTTCGGCGGGCATGCGGTCCTCGAAGGCGTGTTCCGAGCCGTGGACCGCGATCTCGTGACCGTGGTTCAGGTAGACCTCGTTCACGTCGAACGAGGGAAACGTCCCGTCATGGGGACCGTCGTCGGAGCAGAAATTGAACGTACATTTCAGCCCGTGCGAACTGAAGATGCCGGCCAGGCGCACGTCGGCGTCCAGGGCGTCGTCGTAGCTGAACGTGAGCGCGCGGTCGCGCCCTTCGGGAAACAAGGGATAGATCATCATGGCGTGGCGGCCTCCTGTCCCGCCTGAGCGGCGTTGCGCGCGTCGGATTCCTCTTTTCTCCGCTGGTCCTCGGCGAGCTCGGCGCGGAGACGGTTCGCGATTTCGGGCGGATAATTCTCGATGATCGCCTGCGCCGTCTGGGCCTTCATCTCCTCGAACGACGGCAGGGACACGCGGTCGACGCCCTTATGGGCCTTCGCGTAGGTGTTGTAGACCCGGAGCGCGAGCGCGAGATGGTCGGCGGCGGCTTCGCGGTCGCCGAACCCGATGAGCAGGCAGGACGTGAACATGAGTCCTTCGAGCTCGTTTCCGATCTGCTTGAAGTCGCCGCTCACGATGTCGTCCTCCCATTCGTTCAGCACGAACTGGTCGAGCGTCATGGTCTTGGCGTTCTTGTTCTTCGTCTCGGTCTTGATCTCGTTGTAGAACTTCGCGGCCTGGTCTTTCTGTGAATAGGTGTAGAGGGTCACGGTCGCATCGATGAGGAAATTCTCGTACAGCGCCTCGAAGGGCGAGTGCGCGTATTGGTCGGAGGCCATGATGTCCTTGTAAATCTTGCGGGCGGCGTCCACCACGCCGGTGTTCGGCACGAGCAGGAAGAAGTCGCTGACCTCGTTTTCCTTCGGCAGGAGCATCCGGCCGTAATTGAACGACGCGACGAGCGACTGGAGGATCAGGCGCGTGAGCGGCAGGTCCTCGCGGTCGGGCGTGCGGCTGAGGCCGTCGTACGCCCAGTAGATCGCATAGGATTCCGGGAGCAGCCAGTCGAGTTCGCCGTAGGTCTCGTTGATCTTCGCGATGAGCTCGGGTTCGACGTTCCAGTCCTTCTTCAGCCATCTGCGGCGGAAATGCAGGTCGATTACGGCGGCGTCCGCGGGCGACAGCTTCTCCGCGAGTTCCTTCGGCAGTCCGCCGTTCATCTGGAACTCGCCGAAGAGCCGCGCCAGGTCGCCCTGCGTGTACGCTTCGATCGCGTTGCGCGCGTCGGAACCGACCGGAAAACGATCCTTGAGTTCGGCTTCGGTCGCGGGGGCGTCCGCCCATGCCTTCCAGTCCGGGTAATGCTTTCCGTACAGGAACATCAGCCGGCGCGCCATCGTTTCCTTGTAATATCTCTGCGCGTCGTCCAGCACGTTTCCGAGTTTATGCTGGTAAATCCACGCGAGCTCCTTGTAGACCTCCGGGTCGTTCGGGTTCATGGTCACGGCTTCCTGCATGAGCTCGATCCCGCGCCGGACCCAGCGCCAGCGGTCCTCGGGACGCTTGCACGCCACGGAGACGTTGTACGCCATGTTCCACCCCATGTGGGCGGCGGCCGCGGCAAATTTCGGCTGGAGCTTCAGGATCCAGTCGGAGAGCTGCACGAGTTCGTAGTATTTGCCCTGCTGCTGCAGGTCTCCGGCACGAATCCACAGGATGTCTGCGATGAGCCCGCGGAACCCGCCGAGCGCCATCGTGGAGACCGCCACGACCGGGGGCGTGCCCTCCGCCGCGAAATTCTCGTCGACGAGCTTGTCCTCCTTCACGACTTCGGCCATGCGGCCCTGCACGAAGACGTTCGCGAAGAGCAGGATCACGGTCCCGGCGAGCAGACTGAAAAACAATGCGTAACGGTTCTTCATTTCCGGCTCCTATCCGCGTTTCGAGGCGAGCGCGAGTTCGCGCCGCGTGTAAATCCAGGCCCCGAAGAGGAACACCGGGACCGTCCGGACGAGCACGTCCATCGCGAAAAGCCCGCCGATGAACCCGAAGCTCACCAGCTCGCCGCTCGCGAGACGGCCCGAGACGAAGAAATCCTGAAGCGGCACGATCATCGTCAGCATCACCTTGCCGAACTTGTAGCCGAACTCCCCGGCGTATTCCGCCTGGTAGTCGATCGCCTCCGGCATCGAGGTCACGATGTAGTTGGCGAGTCCGCCCGTCAGCATGTAGGCCGCCGTGAAGAAGATCGCGATGGGCAGCGAGAGGCACGCCGCCACGCTCGCCGCCAGCAGCGTGATCGACACGATCCCGGTCGCCAGCACGAGGATCGTGCGGCAGTAGTTGGAGAAGAACCCGGTTTCGCGGATCAGCAGGAAGGGTCCCTTGCCCTCCTCGAAATTGAGCTCGGCGGTCTTCGTGTCCTTGTTCAGGAACCCGAGTTCGGCGCGGCCGTCGCGGATGAAGAACGAGGTGCGGATGGGCACCGGCATCTCGTTGCGCGTGGAGGTCAGCACGTCGTCCTCGGGCAGTGCGGCCAGATCGGACACGACCGTCTCGCCGCCGTCGTCGTCGGGGCGGGTGTAGTTCACGGTGAAG
>JAFYBD010000295.1 GCA_017540385.1 Lentisphaeria bacterium | reverse complement strand
TGGAGTCGTCGCCGCGGCGGATCCACGCGCCGAGGGCGCAGGCCGCCGAGAGGCAGGAGAGCGTGTCGTCAGAGACGAGCGGGGCGCGGATGACGGACGAACCTTTCGCCATGGCGGCGATCGCGAGGGCGCGGATGGTGTGGGATTTCGAACCTGGGACGGCGGTTTCGCCGTTGATTTGCGAATGTGTGACGGATAACAGCATGATGAATCGCTCCGTAGTTCCGTTGAGAGGTCAGGATTGGGGTTCTTCCGCGCCGTCCGGGGGGAAGATTGCGTTGGCGTAGGTCTCGGGATCGAACGCCTGGAGATCGTCCGGCTGTTCGCCGAGGCCGACGAAGAGAATCGGCAGGCCGAATTCGCGCTGGGCCGCGCAGGCCGCGCCGCCCTTGCCGGTCCCGTCCATTTTCGTTAGGATCATGGCGGAGGCTCCGGAGACTGCGGCGAACTCGCGCGCCTGCACGATGGAGTTGCTGCCGTGGCTGGCGTCGATGGTGAGGATTGTTTCGTGGGGTGCGCCGGGCAGGACCTTGTCGATGATGCGGCGGACTTTCGCGAGCTCGTCCATCAGGTTCTTGCGGTTCTGCTGGCGGCCGGCCGTGTCGATGAGCAGATAGTCCACGTCCTTCGCGACGGCGGATTTGACGGCGTCGAACGCCACCGCGGCGGGGTCGGCGCCCTGTTTGGCGGCCACGATCTGGCTGCCCGTGCGCTCGGCCCACAGGGTGAGCTGCTCGACTGCGGCGGCGCGGAACGTGTCGCATGCGCCGAGCATCACGCGTTTTCCGTCTCGTGTCAGGGCGTACGCGAGCTTGCCGATGGACGTGGTCTTGCCGCTGCCGTTCACGCCCACGAAGAGCAGGACGGTCACGCCGTCGGGATTATTCTTCATGGGGCGCGCGCCCTCGGAGAGGATCTTTTTGAGTTCGGCGGCGGCTACGCGCGAGATGTCGTCGGACGACTTGAGTTCGCCGAGCTTGTAGCGTTCGCGGATGTTGGACACGATGGTCCGTGAGGCCGACATGCCGAGGTCCGTGCCGATGAGCGTCTTTTCCAGTTCGTCGAACGACTCCTCGGTCCACGCCTTGTCGCCGGTGAAGAGCCCGGCGATCTTCCGGTTGACCGCGACCGCGGTCTTCTGAAGGCCGTTTTTGAACTTGGAGAACAGGGAGAACATCGCGGTCATTCCGTCCTTCTCCCGGAGGCGTTCTGCTCGATCTCGTTCTTGATGCCGTTCAGGATGCCGTTGATGAAGACGCCGGAGCGCTCGTCGCTGAAGTCCTTCGAGATCTCGATGGCCTCGTCGATGCTCACGAGGTGCGGGATGTCGGCACAGTAGAGCATTTCCGCCACGGCCACCTTCATGATGTTGCGGTCCACGGTGGACATGCGCTCCACGTCCCACTTCTCGGAGAACCGGCTCAGATAATCGGTGATGACGTCGTCGTTTGCCTGCACGTGGCCGATCAGGAGCTCGGCGAACGCGCGCGCCCTGCGGAAGACGCGGTTGTCCGGGAATTCGCCGGATTCCTCGGCCTGGGTCCAGAAGTCGTCCATCGTGCCCGGTTCGGTCACGCTGCTCCGGATGTCACATTCGAAAAGATACTGCATGGCCAGCTCGCGCCCGAGGCGTTTGAAATGCTGATGCGGCTGGAACTGCGGCAGATGCTGTTTTTTGCTGGGGCGCTCCCTGTCGGCGGGGGCGCTTTCAGCTCCGTTGTCAAAATCGTTGTCTGTATTCATCGCGGGTGTCGTAAGTGGATGATGTGGGGACCGGGGTAGGGGGATCGGGAATCGGCGGTTCAGAGTTTCTTGTTCAGGTTCGCCATTTCGATGGCGGCCACGGCTGCGTCCGCGCCGCGGTTGCCGGCCTTGGTGCCGGAGCGCTCGATGGCCTGCTCGATGTTTTCGACCGTCACGACGCCGTAGATGACCGGCACGCCGCTGTCCATGCCGATCTGGGCGAGGGATTTGGAGACCTGGCTGTAGATGGTGGAGGCGTGGGCGGTCGCGCCCTGGATCACCACGCCGAGCGCGATGACCGCGTCGTAGCTGCCGCTCTTCGCGAGCTTCGAGACCGCGAACGGGAGTTCGAACGAGCCCGGGACCCATGTCTGCGTGATGTTCGCTTTGTCTCCGCCGTGACGGACGATCGCGTCGACCGCGCCGCTGAAGAGTTTCGAGACGAAGAATTCGTTGAATCGGGCGCACACGACCGCGATTTTGAGACCTGCGGCGTTGAGGTTGCCTTCCAGCACGTTGATTTCGTCGTTAGCCATGGTTGTTTCTCCTGTGGGATGTATGATGATGTGTTTGAGTTCGTTTTCAGTTGGTTCGCCGCGGGGTCAGATGAGGTGCCCCATCTTCTCGCGCTTGGTGTCGAGATAATGCTTGTTGTATTCGCCCGGCTGGATCACGATGGGCACGCGTTCGTCGATCGTGAGGCCGTAGCCGTCGATCCCGACGACCTTCATCGGGTTGTTCGTGAGCAGGCGCAGATACTTCACGCCCAGGTCGAGCAGGATCTGCGCGCCGATGCCGTATTCGCGGAGATCGGGAGGGAATCCGAGGCGGATGTTGGCCTCGACCGTGTCGCAGCCTTCCTCCTGGAGCTTGTAGGCGCGGAGCTTGTTCGCGAGTCCGATGCCGCGTCCCTCCTGCCGCAGATAGACCAGCACGCCCGCCCCCTCGGCCGCGATCATCCGCATGGCCGTGTGGAGCTGGTCGCCGCAGTCGCAGCGCATGGAGCCGAAGACGTCGCCGGTGAGACATTCGCTGTGCATGCGCACGAGCACGGATTTCGCCGCGGCGACGTCGCCGTGCGTGAGCGCGAGATGACACGCGCCGTCGAGCTTGGAGCGGAACATGTGGAGCATGAAATCGCCGTAGCAGGTCGGGAGCTTCACGCAGAGTTCCTCCTCCACGAGCTTTTCGGTCTTGCGGCGGTGTTCGATCAGGCTCGCGATGGAGCAGAGCTTTAGCCCGAACTTCCGCTTGAATTCGACCAGATCGTCGAGGCGCGCCATCGTGCCATCGTCCTTCGTGATCTCGCAGATGACGGCGGCGGGTTTGAGCCCGGCCAGGCGCGCGAGGTCCACGGACGCTTCCGTGTGGCCGGTCCGCTGCAGGACGCCGCCCGGACGCGCCGCGATGGGGAAGACGTGCCCTGGGATGCCGAAGTCTTCGCGTTTCGCCGCCGGATCCAGCAGGGCCTTAATGGTTGCGGCGCGGTCGAACGCGCTGATGCCGG
>JAFYBD010000294.1 GCA_017540385.1 Lentisphaeria bacterium | reverse complement strand
GTCAAACCCGGCTTCGACCTCACCGAGGAACAGGTCAACGACTTCTGCCTCGACCTGCCGCGTTACCAGCGCCCGCGCAAGATCATCTTCGCCGAAGTCCCGCGCAACCCGACCGGCAAGATCGAAAAGCCGAAACTCCGCAAGATCTACGGCGCGGACCACCTCGTGGCCATGCAGAACGAGATCAAGTGAGGCGGTGAGGTGAATATTTCACCTCAAAACGTCTGAGAAAACAGTTGAAACACCTGCCGGGGAACCGCTGAAACCACGCGGACCCCGGCTTTTTTCCGCCCGGAAAAACGAAAAAAAGCCCCGGCCGCATGAGACTGCGACCGGGACCTGATTTGAACTTGCGGAAATCGCTTATTCGAGGGAGGCGAGCCAGCCGGCGACGGCTTCGGTGGAGCCGCCGTCCGCGGACTTGATCTCTTCCTCGTAGACTTCGCAGATCATGGCGGACAGGTGTTCCATGTCGATCTGCTTCCCGGCGAGTTCGCTGACGACCTTCAGAAGGTCGTGCTTGGTGAACGTGTAGTTGTTCGCGGCCACAAGGTCGGCGATCTCCTTGGCGGAAGAGGCGCGGCCGATGGCGTCGCGGAATTCATCGTCGGACATGAGGCGGACACAGAACGCTTTTGCGAGTTCAACGGACATGGTAAAATCCTTTCGGTTCGGAACCGGGTTTGGTTGATATGGTGATGCAATACAATAGCACGAATTGACCGAAAAAGCAACGCGAAAACGAAAAAACGCCGGAAAAATGGGGAAACGGCGGGGAGCACCGGTCACCGGTCGGGCCGGAACACCTTCGCGTTCAGGGACTGGATGCCGCGGAAATGCTTCTGGTTCGCACTGCACAGCGTGAGGTTGTGTTCGCATGCGGTCGCGAAGACCAGGGCGTCTGCGAGCTGGATGCCGGATTTGAGGGCGTGTTCCTCGATGAAGATCACGGCGCGGTGGGAAATGGCCTCGGTGATCGGCAGGACCACGAATCCGAGCGCGTCCAGGAACTCCCGGATGGCGGCCTGTTCCCGTTTGTTGCGCGCCCCCTGCATAAGCTCCATGTAGTTCACGGCGGAGATGCGGCGGTCGTCGTCGCCGTCGATCGCGCGAGCTGCCGCGTCCGACCCGTGAAGCGCCCAGATCAGGACGTCGGTGTCGAACAGCATCAGCGGCTCCTCGGTTTGCGGAGATTCTCCACGTAGGCGACCGGATCGGCCATGTCGTCGCGTCCGGCCCACATGCCGAACGCCGGCAGGTCGGCGACCCGGACCTGCTTTTTGCGCGACTCGGGCAGGGGGACGATCACGGCGCGGCGTTTCCCGCGATAGGTCAGCGTGACGCGTTCGCGGCGGTCGATGGCGGACATGACCTTCCGCATTTTCTTTCTGAGGTCCAGGACGCTTGCTTCCATGTCGGTTCTCCTTTTTAGGGCATCTCTAAAAATTGGTTTTCGGCGGCTTTTCGCGTCTGGACAAAGTCCAACTGGTAAGATTTTCGGTGGTTACCTTCAGGTAGCCACGCTCAAATCTTCCTGCATTGGCCTGTTTGCCCATGCGCTGAAAATCCATCCGATCGAATTTTAAGAGATCCCCTTAAGTGTACACTTATACTATACACTTCGATGCGGGGATGTCAAGCCGCCTGTTACGTTTTTTTCGAAAAAAAGACGGGGCTGTTTCTCCCGCGCGCAGAGGTCGGTCACAGAGGGTCGACGGAGCCGTCGGGGGCGTGTTTCGCGAGGTAGTCGCTGATCGTGCGCGCGAATTCGATGCCGATGCCGTTCACGCGTGCGGCGATCTCCTCCGGCGCGGCGTTGCGGAGCGCGCGGACGGAGCCGAATTCGCGGAGCAGCGCGGTCTTGCGCGCCTCGCCGATGCCCTCGATCTCGTCGAGCAGGGAGTCGCGGATGGTCTTCAGTCGGAGTTCGCGGTGATAGGTGATGGCGAACCGGTGGGCCTCGTCGCGGACGGCCTGGAGGAGCTTCACGGCGGCTCCGTCGATGGGGAGCTTGATCGACTCGGATTCGCCGGGGATGAAGACCTCCTCGTGCTTCTTCGCGAGACCGATGACGGGGAAGGGCGGGCAGTGGATGGCCACGAGCGCGTCGAGGGCGCTGGAGAGCTGACCTTTGCCGCCGTCGACCATCAGCAGATCGGGGAGCGGACGCCCCTCGTCGATGAGGCGCGAGAAATGGCGCGTGACGGCCTCCTTCATCATCGCGAAGTCGTTCGGTCCCTCGACCGTGCGGATTCGGAACCGGCGGTATTTCTTCTTGTCCGGTCGGCCTCCGGTGAAATGCACCATGCTGGCGACGGCGAGCGTGCCGGAGATGTTCGAGATGTCGAAGCACTCGATGTTTTCGGGGAGCGAGGGCAGGCAGAGCGCTTCGCCGAGCTCCTTCACGGAGCCTTCGCCGGCGACGAGCGACGGTATCTTCACGTTTGCGAGGTTGCGCCTGCGTCCGGCGTAGAGACAGTCCAGGTTATCCGCCACGTCGCGCAGGTTCGCGGCCTTTTCGAACTGCTGTTTTGCCGCGGCCTCGGTCATGCGTTGCTTCAGAATGGACGCGACCTCGCCGATATGGCCGTTCAGCACGTCGATGAGCTTCTGAACGCGTTCGGCGTATTCCTCGGGCGTGACCTCGCCGACGCAGGGTCGGCAGCAGTCCCGGACGGTTCCGGCGAGGCAGTGGGCGCGGTCCTCGGGACCTGGTTCGGCGCATCGGCACACGCGGAGCCCGAAATGCCGCACGAGGAAGTCCGCCGTGAGGTGGAGCGCGCCGTTTTTCGGGAACGGCCCGAAGTAGAGGCAGGAATCGTCCTTTTTGAGGCGGGCGAATTTGAGGCGCGGGAACGACTCGGCCGGGTCGATCTTCAGCATCAGGTAGCGCTTGTCGTCGCGCATGAGGATGTTGTAGTGCGGCGCGTATTCCTTGATGAGGCGGGACTCCAGGATCAGCGCCTCGTCCTCGGTGCGCACGGTGATGGTCTCCCAGGTGTCGATGGAGTGGATCAGCGACCTCAGTTTCGGGTCGGCCGTGCGGATGCGCGAGTCCTGGAAATACTGGCTCATGCGGCGGCGCAGATTGGCCGCCTTGCCCACGTAGATGACCGTGCCGTAGCGGTCGCGGTAGATGTAGCAGCCGGGTTTCTCCGGGATGTCGGACGGCTTGAACCCTGGATGCAGTTTCGACATGGCGATCCCCCTCGGCTTCCGTTCAGATCCGCCCCGTGATGAGCACGCAGTCGCCGTAGCTGAAGAACTTCATGCGTTCGCGGACGGCCACCTCGTACGCCTTGCGGACGGGTTCCATCCCGGCGAACGCCGACACGAGCATGAGCAGGGTGCTTTTCGGAAGGTGGAAATTGGTGAGGAGCATATCGGCTGATTTCACGCGGTACGGCGGATAGATGTAGATGGAGGTCTCGCCGGATCGGGGCGAGAAGACGCCGCGGTCGTCCACGCAGGATTCGAGCGTGCGGAGCGACGTGGTGCCGACGGCGAGGATGCGTCCCCCGGCCGCCCTCACGCGGTTGAGCCTGTCGGCGGCGTCCGGCGGGAAGACGAACTGCTCGGCGTGCATCGGGTGGTCCTCGATGTTCTCCTCGGAGACCGGCTTGAACGTCCCGGCCCCGACGTGGAGCGTGAGCTCGATGCGTTCCACCCCCTTCGCTTCGAGGGCGGCGAACGTCCGCTCCGTGAAATGCAGTCCGGCGGTCGGAGCCGCCACGGCTCCGCGTCTCTGCGCGTAAATGGTCTGGTAACGGTCGCTGTCGAGCGGCTGGTCGGGGCGCTTGATGTACGGCGGGAGCGGCAGGTGACCGCAGGCGGCGAAGAGCCCGGCGGGGTCGTTGCCGGAGAGGTCGATGAGGCAGGTGCCGTCGGGGAGTTTCC
>JAFYBD010000293.1 GCA_017540385.1 Lentisphaeria bacterium | reverse complement strand
GGGCGAGGGCGGCATCGTGCCCGCCGACGAGGCGTTCATCAAGGGACTCGACAAGCTCTGCAAGGAAAAGGACGTCCTGCTGATGTTCGACGAGGTGCAGTGCGGCATGGGCCGCACCGGCACGCTCTGCGCGTGGCAGGGATACGGCGTCAAGCCCGACGCGTTCTCGTTCGCCAAGGCGATCGCGAACGGCATCCCGATGGGCGCGTTCGTGTGCAACGAGCGCCTGTCCGGCGTGCTGACTCCGGGCACCCACGGCAACACCTTCGGCGGCAACGCCCTCGCGACCGCCGCTTCGCTCGCCGTCTTCGAAACGTTCGACCGGGACAAGATCCTCGACAACGTGAAGGAAATGGGCGCCTATCTGCGCGGCAAGCTCGAAAAGCTCGCGGAGAAATACGATTTCGTCAATGAGGTCCGCGGACGCGGCCTCATGCTCGGCGTCGTGCTCGACTTCCCCGCGAAGGACATTCTCCCCGTTCTGCGCGAAAAGGGCCTCGTGGCCCTGTCCGCCGGCGAGGTCGTCCTGCGTCTTCTGCCCCCGCTGATCGTGAAGCGGGAGGACTGCGACAAGGCCGTGCGCATCATCGCATCGGCATTCAAGGAATATTCAGCATCGAAAGGAGGCCGGAAATGATCAGGCACCTTCTTACCGGGCGCGAATTCGACCGCGCCGCATTGGAACAGCTCATCGAAACCACCGCAAGTCTGAAAGCCGGACGCGGCAAGCCGGGCCAGCCCACGCCGCTGGCGGGCAAGTCCATCGGCATGATCTTCGCCAAGTCCTCGACCCGCACCCGCGTCTCGTTCGAGGTCGGCATCCATGAACTCGGCGGCCAGCCGATCTACCTCGACGAGAGCAAGACCCAGATGGGCCGTGGCGAGACCATCGCCGACACAGCCCGCGTGCTCAGCCGGTTCCTGCACGGCATCGTGATCCGCACGTTCCGCCAGTCCGACGTCGAGGGCCTCGCGCAGTACGGGTCCATCCCGATCGTGAACGCCCTCACCGACGACTATCATCCGTGCCAGGCGTTCGCCGACCTCTTCACCATCTGGGAACGCAAGGGCCGTCTCGAAGGTCTGAAGATGGCGTATCTCGGCGACGGCGCGAGCAACATGGCGAATTCGCTCATGATGGCGTGCAAGCTCGCCGGAATGACGTTCTCCATCGGCGCGCCGGAGGAATTCCGTCCCCGCCAGACCATCATGGACGAACAGCTCGGCCCCGGCGTGGTGGAGTGGACCTCAGACCCGGTCGCGGCCATGAAGGACGCCGATTTCGTCTACACCGACGTTTGGGTCAGCATGGGATTCGAGAAGGAATCCCGCGAACGCATGCGCATCCTGGAGCCCTACCGGCTCGACATGAAGATGCTCGGCCATGCGAAGCCCGACGTGAAGGTCATGCACTGCCTGCCCGCCCATCGCGGCGAGGAGATCACCGACGAGGTCATGGAGTCCGCGCACTCCATCGTCTTCGACGAGGCGGAGAACCGCCTCCACATGCACAAGGCCATCCTCTGCACGCTCTTCCAGTGACGGAGGCCGACCGGAAGCCCCATCATGGAATCCGCGCCGGGACACGGGAACTTTGCACCTGAGGCGCTTCTCGGATCGTGCAGACGGTCCGCCGAATCGCTGTCCTATACATGCCCCGGCGTCTTTTTTATGCTGGCGGCGGTCATAGCCGTTCTCTCGGTTTGGGGGAACGGCTTTCCTTTTGTCTGTTTCGTCCCGGCCGCGTCGATTTTGCTGGCGGGGCTGCTTCTGCCGTTGAATCGCGCGCTCGCGAGGTTCGCGTTCCCGATGCTCGCGGTGCTGATCTCCGCCTGGCTCTGGGACGCGGGCCGGCGCGACGTGATAGCCGAGACCGCTGGCAGGGCGCGTTTCGCCGCCGAAGCCGAACTCGTCGTCGCCGATCCCTCGGCCTCCATGCAGCCCGGCGAGGCGTTCCGCGTCTCCCGCATCACCTGCCGCGTGAAACGGTTCCGTTACGGTCCCGGCGGCGCGTGGGTGGAGTTCGACGCGCCGTACCCGGAGGTCCTGCTGGACTGCGGCTCCGACGGCCCGGCGTCCGTCCCGCTCGGATACGGCGACTGCATCCGGGTGAACGGTTATTTCGCGCCGCCCGACAAACCGCTTCTGCCCGGTGGATTCGATTACGCCGCCTACCTGGAGCGCGACGGCATCCACGAGATATTCCGCCCCGCCGCGCTCGAGGTCGTGTCGCGCGGGAAAGGGTTCCGCCGCACGCTGTACCGCTTGCGCGACGCCTGTCTCGTGCGGATTTGCGCCGGGTTCGGGAACGCCGAAAACATCCGCCTCGCCGGGGCCATGCTCGGCGGCCGCCGGATCGCGCTCACGAAGGAGACGCGCGCCGGGTTCCTCTCCAGCGGCACGATCCATATCCTGAGCGTGAGCGGCACGCACGTCGCCATAGCCGCTTCTCTGCTGCTTTTCCTCGCGGCCTGGATGCCGTTCCGAAGCCGCTGCCTGGCCGTGCTCATCCCGCTCCTGCTTTATACCCTGTCGACCGGGATGCGCGAACCCGCCATGCGCGCGTTCGTCATGATCGGCGTTTTCATGTCCCTGCGGGCGTTCCTGATCGGGGCGTCCCGGATGAACAGCCTCATGCTCGCCGTCTACGCGATTCTGCTGGTCTCGCCCGGGAGCCTGCTGAAACCCGGCATGCACTATTCGTTCGTGACCGTGGGACTCTTCCTGTGCCTGCCGGGAGACGCCGGAGCGCAG
>JAFYBD010000292.1 GCA_017540385.1 Lentisphaeria bacterium | reverse complement strand
GACGAAAACTCCCAGGCCAACGTCTCCGTGGCGCGGCTGCACACTTCGCGGCAGTCGGCGAACGTGACGACCGGCTTGTCCCAAGCGTAGGTGAGGAGCTTCTCGATCTCGGTGCCGAGCCGGGCCTCGTCGGCCCCGATGGTCTCGGCGAGGAACGACGCGGCGGAATCCTCGATGCGTTTGCCCCGGTCCATCACGATGGACTGGATGCGGCGCACGAGCATGCGGGCGAAGCCCTTGGTCTTCGGGTCGGCCTTCTCGAACCATTCGAGCTTGCCGCCGGAACTCTCGCACACGGCCGCGGCGGTCTTGTAGAACGCCTTCCTGCGGTCGAGCCCGGGACCGTCGATCACGAGCGTGATGTCGGCGGGGACGCCGTCCTGGAGGAACGCCGCCAGACGGTCGATGCGCGAGGGTTTCTTCTTGGTCGAGGGTTCGGACAGCGCCTCGTCGAATTTGAGGAAATGTTTGAGCCAGACGATCTTCTCGCTGGAGAAGAACGCCGGGGAGTCGAGGGAGAGCAGGAGCTTGTCGAGCACCTGGGGCGCTTTTTCGCCGTCGGAATCGCCGCGGATGATCTCAAGCGACGGATTGTCCTCGGGGGGATCGCCGCACAGGGCGCGCATCATCTCGTTCGCGCGCTCCTTGACGGCGTAGTCCTCGTTGCCGGATATCAGGTAAAAAGCGCCCATGACGGTCAGTCGATCCCGGGGATGAAGGTTTCTTTGCCGGTGAGGGACGCGATGGTCTCGACGATCAGGGCCACGGCGGATTCCACGTCGCGGAGGTCGCAGATTTCGGCCGGGGTGTGCATGTAGCGGTTCGGGATGCTGATGAGGGCCGTGGCGACGCCGCCGCGGGTCATCTGGATGGCGGCGGTGTCGGTGCCGCCGGTGGCGCGGTGGCCGGTGGTCATCTGGTACGGGATCTTCTTCTTTTCGGCGGCCTTCAGGATGCGGTTCAGCAGCGGGGGATTGTTGTCGGCGTTGCGCTGGAGTTCCGCGCCCGCGCCGAGCTTGATGTCGCCGAGGAGTTCGGGCTTGATGCCCGGGACGTCGGTGGCGAACCCGACGTCGACCGCGATGGCCGCGTTGGGATTCACGCCGAACGCGCCGGTGATCGCGCCGCGCAGGCCGAGTTCCTCCTGGACGGTGCCGACGCAGGCGACGCCGACTTTGATCTTGCGTTTGGAGAGCTGGCGGAACGCCTCGGCGATCACGAACGCGCCGATCTTGTCGTCCAGGCTCTTCGAATGGAGGCAGGTGTCGCTGAGCATTTCGAAATTGCGCGCGAACGAGATCGGGTCGCCGACCTGGACGAGCTTCGCGGCGGCCTCCTGGCTGTCGGCTCCGATGTCGATCCACAGGTCTTCGATCTTCGGCACGGCCTTGCGTTCGTCCGGGGTCTGCAGGTGGATGGGCTTGCGTCCGATCACGCCGGGGATGTGGCCCTTCGCGGTGAGGATTTCGACGCCGCTGCCGGGGAGCGTGAGCGGGTCAATGCCGCCGACGGAACGGAACGAGATCAGGCCCTGGGGCATCACGCTGACGACCTGGAATCCGATCTCGTCGTAGTGGCCGGAGAGCATGAACTGGAATTTCGCGTCCGGGTTGAGCTGGGCGACCGTGTTTCCGAGCACGTCGGTGCGGATGGCGTGGGCGAAGGGCTTCAGGTATTCGCGGTAGACTTTGGCCTGTTCGAACTCGAACCCGGAGGGTCCGCAGGTCATGAGCAGTTTTTCGAGGAATTTCAGTGCGTTTTTGTCGATCATATTATCGTCTCCTGAACAGGAAATAGGTTGGTTGGTGGAAATCGGAATCGCGGTCAGTCCGCCCCGTCGACGATCGGACGGCCGAGCTCGTTGTACTCGCGCAGCTCCCCGACGGCCTTGCCGTTCCGGAAGAAACACTCGTTCGAGATCATGCCGTTCGGGTGGAAGTTGCGGGTGAGTCCATGCAGGATCTTGGCTCCATCGGGGCCGTATTTGAACTCGTGGAACCGTTTGAAACCTCCGTCGCGGTCGGGATACATCTCCATGACGGACTCCACGCCGGCTGCCTTCGCGAGCTCGTTGTAAATCTTTTCGGCCCCGTCGTAGTCGTTCTTGACGAGGCACTGTTTCAACGCCAGAGCGTGCGGCCTGGCCTGCGCGGGGGACTCGTCGAGCGCGAGGAACGCCGCGCGGTTCACGACGTCCGCCGTGCCGGTGCCGCATCCGGAGCGTTCGCTGTCCTGATGGAAGAAATAGGCGATGAACATCACGGAGGACGGGTCGCCCGGCACATACATGGCGAAGAGACGTTCCATCGGGGTGTCCTTCACCTCGAACTGTTCCAGTTTGCCGTCGGCGTCCTGCACCTGTTCGAGGCAGTGGCCGCTGGTGATGAAGCCGCGGTTGAAGCGCGCCGGGGTCACGGAGTGACACGACGCGAGAAGCAGGACGACGGCAGGGAGCAGGCAGGCTGTCAGACGGCGAAACATGGGCAATCCTCCAAAAGATCGGGTAATCGGCTGTGATAAAACTAATGTATCACGCAAAAGCGGATTTTCAAGCGGAAAACGGCCGTCGGAGTAATAAAGTTTGCGCGTGGACGCGGAAAAGTGTCCTCTAGCGGGCGGTGGGACGCCAGTAACTGCCGAAAATCGTGCGGAGCGATGTCCTCTGCGCGTTGTTCTGCGGGTTCAGGCAGTGACGCGCGGCAAAGAGCACGGTCCCGGCGACTTCGCGCCTCAGGATCAGGTACAGGATCTGATTGGAGAGTTCGGACGGCGACTCCATCCCCGCGGCCACACCCGCCTGATACACGCCGATCCCGACGTACAGTTTCACGTTCGTGCCCCGGACCAGGTCGGCCCACCAGTTCACGATTCCCGCGAAGGGGGCGATCTTGTGTCCGAGTCCCCAGTTGACCTGCGGGATCACGAAGTCGATCCAGTCGTTCACCACCCATTTCCGCACGTCGGCGAACGACTGCGAGTACGCCTCCACGCCTTTGGACGGGGAGCCCTCCGGGCACGTCTGCGACCGGTTCGCCCAGATGCCGACCGGGCTGACCCCGAACGGGATGGAGGTGCCGTTCAGGCGGTTGAACGCGCGGACGGCGCCGGCGACCGAACGGATCAGGAGCTCGGTATTCGCGCGCCTCCAGTCGGCGAGCGACTGGCCCTTTTTCGCGAACTTGCCGTAGGTCACGGCGTCGCAGGTGTCGTCCACGCCGATCGGGTAGAAATAGTCGTCGAAGACGATCCCGTCGGGCCGGTACTGCAGGACCTCGCGGACGCTGTTCACGATGTGCGCCACGACCTCGGCGCGCCCGGGGTCGAGGAAGAAGAACGCGAGGTTCGTTTTTTTGTCGTTCCAGCGCACCACCATGCCGGGATTGCGCCGGGCGAAACTGCCGCGGGACAGCGTGGAGAGGTACGTGGACGCCGCAGGGATGCCGACCTGGCCGACCCGGTACGGGTTCATCCACGCATAGAATTTCAGTCCGCGGCGGCGCGCTTCGGAGATCATGAACGGCAGCGGATCGAATCCACCGTCGAGCGCCCTGCCCTCCTCGCCGGTCAGCCAGCGCGACCACGGATTGGTCGGGGATTTGTAGATGGCGTCGCAGGTCGGACGCACCTGGAACATGATCGTGTTGAACCCCATGTCGGCGAGCCGGGCGACGAGCGCGCGGTAGGACGCCTGGAACTCCGCCGTGGTGGCGTGTTTCGCGAAATCGAGGTTGAACGCGGTCGCGACCCACACGCCGCGGAATTCGTTCGGTTTGGCCGTGTAGGCCGCCGGGAGCAGGATGGTGCCGCCCCCGTAATTGCCGTTCATGGGGATGACTTTGCCGGAGGAGTCCTTCAGCGGAGTGGAACGGACCAGGATGCCCTGCGGACGCGCCGCGGCGGACGGCGCGGAAGTCGCGGGAGCGGTCGTGGGGGAAGTCGTGGGGGAAGTCGCGGGAGCAGGCCGGGAAACGGGCTGGGACTGCGCGGGCTGGGCAGACGTCGCGGGATGGTCGGTCGTCGTCTTGGCCGGAACGGAGACTTTCGGCGGAGGGTCGTCCTCCGCCGGGGGCGGGATCGGATGCGGCAGCGGGAGCGACGACGCGGCGAAGCAGACGCAGAGGGTCCAAAGGAAGAGCGCCGCCGGCAGGAATGTGCGCCAGGGGCCCGCGAAGGCCCGGAAACGCCCGATGAATCCGCCGGTGGGGGTCCGCATGGGTCAGAGCTCCGGGAACACGCGCACGGGCTTCGGATCGACGAAGACCGGCGGCCGCAGATAGATCAGGTCCGTCGGGGACATGTCGCAGAGCTCGGACGGGATGTCCGCGAGGACGGAGGCGTTCACATGGGGCGACGGGACGACCGGGAGTCCGGGGGCGAACGCGATCACCGCGTCCATGTCGCAGGGACGCGCCGTGAACGTGTCGTAGGAAGCGCGTATGGTCTCGAGTTTGTCGGGGGTCTCCAGCACACCCTGGAATCCGTCGGGGATCCAGAAACGCCCTTCGCGTCTGAGCCCGAATCCGAGCAACTCGCGTTTGCGTCCGTCGTACAGTACGAGCACGCGATCTCCGAACGGCGTTTCACCCTCGAATCCGCAAGCGGACGGCAGCCCCCGGACGGATTTGTCCGTGCCCTGGACCACGCCTAGGACGAACGCCGCAGCCACGCGAAGCGCGGTGAAGGAGCCGGGACCGGTCCCGACCGTCCAGGAATCGAGGTCGGCGTAGGCGAGCGAGGCCTTCTTCAGCGCGTCGCCGACGAGCACCGGCAGGGTGGAGGAATCGCGTCCGGGCAGGTCGACCAGGCACGACGCGACGGTCGCGCCGGAATCGTCCACCACGGCGAAGGCGAGCTCGCTGCCGGAGAAATCCAGGGCCGCTTTCAGCATGGGTCAGCCCTCCCCGCCAAACGTGAGCACGAGCTTCGCGCCGGATTTCCGCAGCTGGCGGTTCGCCCAGCGGGAGAATTCGCGCAGGGCAGGCAGGTCCCAGTGCGGCAGGTCTTTCTTGCGTCCCCGGTCGAGGTGACCGGCGCGACGGCAGAAACGCCCCCCGCCGACGGAAACGGCGAAGACGTCGCCACCGGAGGCTGAGGCCAGATGCGTGCGAACCCACTTTTTGAGGGCGTTTTCGACGCCCTGGGCGCAGGCGCAGTCGGTACATTCGGCGCGAAGATCGAAGACGTCGGCGAACGGGCCGTCGTTCGTCTCGGGTTCGCCCCACTGGAGCGACCAGGTGATGTTCCAGTTGCGTCCCGGAGGCGGCGGAGTCTCGGCGTCGGCCGGGGCGAACGCGTAGAGGCTCCAGGTGTAAACGAGGTCGGCGCCCTCGCGCCGGATGATGAACGTGGAGGTGCCGTCGCCGATGCGCGCGGCATTGGCCCAGCGCCAGATGTCCTTGCCGGTCTCGAACCGGACCGTGCGGCCGTCGGCGAGGCGGAGATTCAGCGCGAGCGGAGGCGTCGCGCCGCGATAGAGCTCGGCGCCGTCGGCGCAGTCGAACGCCTTCATGGCGGGTTCCTTCACGACGCCCTCGGCGCCGGGGAGTTTCACGATGGAGAACGCCGCGACGTCGCCATGGAACCGGAGTCCGCCCGCGGTGAGGCTGCGAAGCTCGAAAGCGTGGGGCATCTCGAACGACGTCTGGACCGCCAGCGAGGTCGCGTCGAGCTTGTAGCGATGCGCGATCATCACGGGCACGCCGAACGGAATCCGGCTCTCGCAGTCGAACGAGACTTCCGCGCCGTCGTCGGCGTGATGCGGACGGCGCAGCACGGACAGCGCCATGGACTCGGGATATTCGCCCGGGACGGCCTCGAGCGAGGTGACCGTGAAGCCGTCGAACGGGGTCAGGGTGAACAGCCCGGAAGCGGGCTTGTCGAGTTCAAAACCGGGGCTGCCGTCGCCTCCGAGCCGCCAGAGGCCGTCCCCGGTCGCTTCAAACTGCCGGCCGTTCATCCGATCACCTTCACGAGTTCGTCCACGGGTTTCACGTTGCGCGGGCGGCAGGCGTTCTGCTTGCCGAATCCGAGCGGGGAGATCGCGACGGACCGCCACGGCGCGGCGATCCCGGCGGCCGCGTCGACTTCGTCGCGCCTGTAGCAGCAGATCCAGCAGGTGCCGAGTCCTTCGGCGGTCGCGGCGAGCACGAAATGCTCCATCACGATGGACGCGTCGACGTCGACGATGGAACCTCCGTCGGGACGTTCCCACGCGGACGAAGCATCGCCCGCCAGAACGGCGATCACCGGGGCTTCGCTCAGCCACGGGAACGGCACTTTCGCGCAGATCGCGGCACGCATGGCCGGATCGCGGAACAAAAACAGACGGAAGGGCTGACGGTTGCACGCGGTGGGCGCGAGCTGTACGGCACGGGAAATCTTCGCGAGGGAATCCGCCGGAACGGGCTTGTCCAGGTAGCCGCGGACACTGCGGCGGGTCTCGATCACATCGTAAAACTCCATAAGAACCTCCTTGTGGAAAAGAATAGCAGAAAAAGACGGCACGGGGGGAAAACCGCCTTTTGATATTTCTAAATATATCGGCGACCGGCCATTTTTCAACCGGAAAGCACGAGATATTTGGATTTTTCAGCGTCAGAGGAGCGCGTCGGGTATCTCGCGGGCGCAGCGGCGCAGCAGAGCGTCCTTTTCGCGCCAGCCGGGACAGAGTTCGTCCATGCGCGCCCGGAAGCGCTCCGAATGGTTCATTTCGAACTTATGGCAGAGTTCGTGCAGCATCACGTAGTCCACGACGTCCGGGGGGAACAGCATGAGGAGCGTGTTCAGCGTGACTTTGCCGGTCGCAGAACAGCTCCCCCAGCGCGATTTCTGCGGATGCACGAGGATGCGGAACTCCGGCAGACCGAGCGAATCGGCATGCGCGCGAAGCCGGGCTGAAAGGACCGGTGCGGCCAGCTGCGTCAGGACCGACAGCAGAGCCTGGGCGAGCGCGGGGACGTCGTCGTGCGGCCCCCGGAGCGTGATCCCGCCGAAGAGCGGATCGTACCACGCGCGGACTTCAGAATTGTCCGCCGGGACGTCCTCCATCGTGATCGCAAGGCGTTCGCCGGTCAGACGCAGATCCAGCGCGTCGGGTATCCTGCGGGGAGCCTGGGGCCCGAGGGGCATCATGCCGGGTTCCGGGGCGAAACGGCGGATGGTCGCGGCCAGCCACGCGGTCTTCGTCTCGGCGAAACGCCGTGCGGCGGCGAGGGAACGCCTCGGCGGGAGCACCAGCTGGACAGCGAAAGGATGCGGGATCACGCGGAGAAAGAAGCGCTTCGCACGCGGAGACCGCCGCACGGCGCATGCCACGGGCGGGAGACCGTCCGGCAAATTCAACGTGATGTACGCGGGGTCCGGCTGCATGTGCTGTGTTCCTCGAAAAATGCGTTACCTGGCCCGATGCGGACCTGGGAGATGGAAAAAACCGTGTCCGGGCGGAGCCGGGCACTGCCTCAGCGGGGACGCGTCCTCCTCAGGCCTTCTTCCCGGCGCGGCGGAACGCGTCGTACGCGAGCGCGGAGCAGACCTCGGCGGACGTCCTGCCGAAGACGGCGATGGATTTCGGGAGGAGGCTGCTGGCGGTGAAGCCGGGGAGGCTGTTGCCCTCGAGCATGAAGACGGCCTTGTCGGAGTCGCGGACGATCACGTCGATGCGGATGAGCGTGGTATTGCCTGCGGCTTTCGCGAACGCGAGCGCGGCTTCGGAGATTTCCTTCTGCACGGCCTGGTCGATCGTGAGCGGCGGGCAGAAATACTTGGTCTCGCCCTGGGCGTGCGTGTACTTCGCGTCGTAGTCGTAAAGTGTGCCGGGGTGCTGGATCTCGATGATGGGATAGACTTCGCCGAGGACGACGCCGACCGTGGCTTCGGTCCCGGCGATGAACTCCTCGACGAGGACGCGCGTGTCGTACTTGAGCGCGGTCCGGATCGCGAACTGCCATTCGGAGACGTCGCGAACGAGGGAGAGGCCGAACGTGGAGCCCTCGGAATTGGGTTTCACGATCAGCGGGAACTTCATCCCGGCGGGAACATCCGCGGCGGGGTCGTCGATGAGGGCGTACGCGGCGTTGCGGATGCCGGCGCGGTCCATCACGAGCTTCGAGGCGTATTTGTCCATCACGAGACGGCAGGACTCCGCGGAACCGCCGACGAACGGGATCCCGGCCTGTTCCATCAGCGCCTGGATGGTGCCGTCCTCGCCGAACCCGCCGTGAAGGACGGGGTAGACGACGTCGGCGGCGCGCATGCGGTCGGTAATCTCCGGGCGTTTGATGTCGTAGGTGGAGACGCTGTGGCCTGCGTCGCGGAGCGCCTTGACGACGTTTTCGGCGGACTGGAGGGAGATTTCGCGTTCGGAACTGGCCCCGCCCATAAGGACGAGGATGTCCAGGGGCGTCTGCTGACACATTGCAGCGGCTTGTTCTTTCATGTCGATGGATTTGACCTCGGGTTGAAGGATGATGTTGGAGTGCCGGAAAACCGCGCTCCTCATGGCGCGGATGAGTTCGTAGCAGTCGTGGCCGGACGTGGCCAGGAGCTCGGCCGACGGCGAAGCGTCGCGGACGATCCAGTTCGCATGAAGCGGAGAGACTTCGAACGCGCCGGAACGGCGGCCCTTCATGCCTGCGAGTTCCAGCAGGCGGCCGGCGTAGATGTCCGGGGCGGGGTTGCGGAAGATGGAACCGGCGCTGCGTCCGGGCGGGGACTTGCGGCGGCGTTCGTACTCGGCCTCAAAGGCGGCCTTTTCCTCGGCCGGGTTGACCGGACGGAACCGGAAACGCGCGGACATGACCATCATGTTCTCGGGGATGCCGGAATCGCGGTAACGCCAGTAGAACGCGTTCTTCGGGACGACCGAAACGGCCGCGTTCTCGAGGTTGAGCAGGGTCATTTCCACCAGGAAATCGGAAACGGTCTGGCCGTTCGCGCCGGCGTTCATGCGGAGCGCGCCGCCGACGGAACCGGGGATGCCGCAGAGACCGGACGCGCCGCCGAATCCGTGCGCGAGCGCTTCGTTCAGCAGGGCGTTCAGCTTGGCGCCCGCACCGGCCGTGCAGACGCCTTTTTCATCGCAGGAGACTTCCGCGAGCACGCCGGAGGGTTTGAGGTAGACGGTGCCGTCGACGGATTCGTCGGAGCCGACCAGGTTAGTGCCCGCGCCGAGGGGACGCGCGGTCCAGCCCGCGCCGATGACGAACCGCAGAAATTCGAGCGTTTCCGCGGGATCGGTCACGCAGGCGTAGAGGAAAGTCCCGGAACCAGCACCGAGGGAGGTATTTTCCGCCCAGACG
>JAFYBD010000291.1 GCA_017540385.1 Lentisphaeria bacterium | reverse complement strand
GCCGGCAAGGATACTGATAAACGTGCCGGCAAGCATTGCAAATACCCCCATGTGGAGGTAGCTTCCAGTGGATATCTGGCTCCAGGTCCCACCAGAAAAGAACAGCATGGACGCAGCGCCGATCATGCCGCACATCGCGAGCATGGAGCCGACGGACAGGTCGATGCCGCCGGTGATGATGATGTAGGTCATGCCGGCCGCCATGATGCCGTTCACGGAAGAACGGCGAAAAACATTAAGCATGTTTGGGGTCGACAGAAAAGTGTCTGGCTCCAGGAACGTGCAGAGAGAGATGATGAAGATGAGAGAGCAGAACGGAAGCAGTTGTTTTGCGAAGCGGTTCATATGAATAATACTCCTGGTTGAGTGTCAGCAGACGGCGAAGTGCATGACTTCTTCCTGCGTGGTTTTTGCGGTTTCGAGCTGTGCGGCGAGGCGCTTCCTGCGGAAGACGAGCAGGCGGTCGCAGATGCCGAAGAGTTCGGGGAGTTCGGAGGAGATCACGAGGACGCCCTTGCCCGCGGCCGCGAGCTCGTTGATGAGCGTGTAGATCTCCTTTTTCGCGCCGATGTCGATGCCGCGCGTGGGTTCGTCGAAGATGATGAAATCCGGGTTTGCGAGAAGCCAGCGCGCCACGAGGAGCTTCTGCTGGTTGCCGCCGGAAAGCGAACTGGCCTCATCGTACGGCGACGCCCATTTCAGCTTGACCTTGCCTCCGTACTCATCCATAAGTTTCTGTTCCTTCCCGAAGTTCAGGAACCATTTCATGCCGGTCGCCGCGTAGTTCGGGAGCATGATGTTGTCCCGGCAAGGCAGACCGACGCAGAGGCCGCAGCGTTTGCGATCCTCCGGCAGATATGCGTTGCGGCCGTCGATGGCGTCCGCTGGCGTCTTGATGTGGAGTTCCTTTCCGTTCAGGAATATCTGTCCGGCCGTGAGCGGCTGGAGCCCGAAGATCGCGCGCGCGGTTTCGGTGCGGCCCGCGCCGACGAGCCCGGCCATGCCGACGACTTCGCCGCGGTGGACCTGGAACGAGATGTCGGCGATGCCTTCGTCCGAGGCAAGGCCCTTCGCCTCGAAGCAGACGTCGCCGATTTCGACGCTGCGCGGCGGGTAGAAGTCGGAGAGCTCGCGTCCGACCATCTCATGCACAATGCGCGGGACGTCGTAATCGGAGAGCGGACCGGAGGAGACGACCGCGCCGTCGCGCAGGATGCTGATGTCGTCGGCGAGGTCCATGACCTCCTCCAGCCGGTGCGAAATATAGATGATCGTGAGTCCGCGCTTGCGGAGGTCCTTCACGATGGAGAAGAGCTGATCGGCTTCCTTCTCGGAGAGCGACGACGTCGGCTCGTCCATCACGATGATCTTCGCGTTGCGCTCCAGCGCCTTCAGGAGTTCGACCAGCTGGCAGTCGCCGGTCGACAGCGTGCTGATGAGCGCGTCCGGGTCGAGGTCGAAATGATTCTCCTTGATGATTTGCGCGGCGCGTTCACGCATGGCTTTCGCATCCATGCGGCCGAACTTCATGATCTCGCGTCCGAGGAAGATGTTGTCCGTCACGGTAAGGTCGCCCGCCAGGTCGAGTTCCTGGTAGAGCATGGAAATGCCGCGGTCAAGCGAATCCTTCGGGGACGCGAGCACGACTTTTTCGCCGAAAAGCTCAATGGTGCCGGAGTCCGGCGCGTGGATGCCGGAAAGCACCTTCATGAGCGTGGATTTTCCTGCGCCGTTTTCGCCGCAGAGCGCATGGACGGTGCCCGGGCGGGCCGAGAAGCTGACGCCAGAAAGGGCTGTCACCGGCCCGAACGTCTTGACGATGTCGTGCATCGCCAGGGAATAGTTTTGCGTGGAATTGTTATCCATAGGTCAGAGTCCCAATGCGGCCGGGTTTTCTTTTTTCTGCTCTTCGAGATTGTTCTTGTCGACGATCATGCTGGGGATGGGCTTGAGCTTTTCGACCTTTTTCCCGTCGAGGATGTCGACCGCGGTCTTGACGCCGGTGTAGCCGATCTTGTAGGGATCCTGCACGATGAGGGAGTCCACTTCGCCCTTTTCGATGCCCTCGAGCAGGACCGGGTCGGAGTCGAAACCGACGAACTTGACCTTGCCTGTGAGCTTCTGGCTCTGGAGCGCCTTGTACGCGCCGACGCTCGTGGGCTGATTGACCGCGAAAAGTCCGTCGATGTCGTTATGCTTGGTGAGCATGTCGACGGTCTTCTGGCGGGCATCCTCGACCGTGCCGAGCGTGTACTGTTCCGCGACGAGCTCGATGCCGGGGAATTCCTTCGCGAGCGTTTCCTTGAAGCCTTTCGCGCGGTCGTCGGTGGAGGCGGAGTTCTGGATGAAGCAGGTGAGAATGACTTTGCCGTGTCCGTTCAGGGCGGCGCCGAGACGGCGTGCGGCGTCGGCTCCGCCCGCGACGTTGTCCGTGGCCGCGAAGGAGTCGTATTTTTCGGTTTCAAGGCTGGAGTCGATGATGACCACCGGGATGCCGGAAGCTTTTGCTTTTTCGACCGGACGGACGAGCGCCTTCGCATCGTTCGGGCCGAGCACGAGAGCGACTGCGCCGCGGGTAAGGGAGTCCTCGACGGACTGGATCTGTTTTTCACGGTCATTTTCCTGTTCGGGGCCGTTCCAGCTGATCTTGTATCCTTCCTCCTCGCCGGCCTTTTCCGCGCCCTTGCGGACGACTTCCCACCACATGGAGGCGGTGCCCTTCGAGATGACGGCGATGGTCTTGCCGGTCTGCGCCTTGCCCTCTTTGGGTTTGCCGGAG
>JAFYBD010000290.1 GCA_017540385.1 Lentisphaeria bacterium | reverse complement strand
TTTACATTCAGAGTTCAAGGAAACACCTCAAGTGTGAGACGAGCTTTACATTCAGAGTTCAAGGAAACACCTCAAGATACACTAAAAACTAGTTTTTTTTTAGTGTACCTTGCGCGTGTGTGCATGAAGCGTTTTTTTCTTTTTTCTTCATTCACGCATCGCTTACGCGACGACAGGTCCTGCCATCCGCTTCCACCGGGGCGGGCATCGTCCGGTTCCCGTCTCCGGTCATAAGCACCCGTCTCCGGTCATAAGCACCCGTCTCCGAAGCGGAAAAACGCTTTCCGACTCTCTTCTGGAGCTCGGGAATGAGAGGAAATCGGTACTTTTTCGGGAAAACTTCTTGTTTATCGGGAAAAATGGTGTATATTATAGTTTTACGCATACAATTTTACGTTCAACATAACAAGAAAGAAAAGACCATGGCAAACTCATCCTTTGTCGTTTTCTCGCAGGCCGCCGACGGCGCCGTGAGTACAACTGCCGCAGCGGCCCCGGCCGCCACCGCGACCACCACCGCGACCTCCACCGCCCCGGACGCGTCCACCCAGGCGCCCCCGCCCTCCGCGAACATGATGATGATCCCGATCATCATCGTCTTCGTGGTGTTTATCGCGATTTCCATGCGCACGAGCAGCAAGGAAAAGAAGAAACGCGAGGAGATGATGAACTCCATCCGCAAGGGCACGAAGGTCATGACCAACGGCGGCATTTTCGGCGAAATCGCCGAGGTGCAGAAGGACCAGTATCTCCTGAAGATCGCGAATAACGTCCAGATCGCGATCTCCCGTTCCGCGATCGCCCAGGTGATCCAGCCGTCCGCCGATGCCTCCGAACAGAAAGCCGAGGTCACGAAGAAATGAAGAGCAGCAAAAGCGCATTCGCCATTTACTGTGTGTTCGCCATCGCCGTGATCGCGGTGTTCGTGGCGGCCATGTTCCCCCTGAAGCAGAGCGACTTCTACGAGACGTTCTCGAAGCTCCTCTCCGATCCCTCCGACCCGACCATTCAGAAGGTGATCGAGCTGGCCAAGGCCAAGCAGCAGGAAGACAAGATCAAATATCTGTATCCCTCCACCGCCCTCGAAGCGGCCGCCCGCGAGGTCAAAATGCCCTCCGCCGACGGTTCGGCCGCGTATTCGGTCGACCTGGTCCACTTCGTGAAGCCCGTGATCGTGAAGGCGCAGAAGCTTCAGAACAACGGCGACGTGATCTCCCTGGTCCGCAAGAACGCCTCCGGCGCGATCCGCCTCGGCATCGACCTCAACGGCGGTGCCGAATTCCTGCTCCATCTGCAGGCCGACGAGAAGGCGCAGGGTGCGCAGTTCGAGACCTTCCGCGACAACGCCATCGAGACTCTCCGCAAGCGTCTGGAAGCGCAGAACTACTTCGAGACCGAGATCTCCCCCGCGGGTCAGGAATTCGTTTCCGTCCGCGTGCCGTCCGTGAACTCCGACGACCGCGCCAACCTCGAAAAGCTCATCCTCCGTTCCGCCAAGCTCGAATTCCGCTTCGTCCATCCGAACAACGATTCGGAAGTGCCGAAGTTCATGGCCTATCTCGCCAACGGCGGCG
This sequence comes from Lentisphaeria bacterium, assembly GCA_017540385.1. Lineage (GTDB taxonomy): Bacteria > Verrucomicrobiota > Lentisphaeria > Victivallales > UBA1829 > UBA1732. Next base: position 6,811 of record JAFYBD010000290.1, on the reverse strand, counting down.
ACCCCGACGCCTATCCCGACACCCCGTCCGAGGCCGAATTCCTCTCCGAGGAACGCCGCGACGGCAACAACCTCATCACCGATTACACGCTCGTCGAGACCACGGTCCAGATGGAGGGCGACAACATCAAGGATTCGTACGTCACGATGAATGAATTCGGACAGCGCGAGATCCTGCTCTTCTTCAACAGCGCAGGCACGGTCCAGTTCGGCGAGATCACCGGCGCGAACGTCGGCCGCCGCCTCGCCATCGTGCTCGACGGTCAGCTCTACTCCGCCCCGACCCTGCTGTCCAAGATCGACGGCGGCACCGCCCGCATCACCGGCTCGTTCTCCCAGGACGAGGCGAAGAGCGTTTCCGACGCCCTGAAGAGCGGCAGTCTGCCGTTCGTCATCACGATCGCGTCCCGTTCCGACATCGACGCCACGGTCGGTCAGGAGACCATCCGCAAGAGTATCTACAGCGGTCTCCTCGGCACCGCGCTCGTGATGATCTTCATGCTCATCTACTACCGCCTCGCCGGTCTCGTGGCGGACATCTCGCTGCTCGTGAACGCGGGCGTGCTGCTCGGCGCCATGGCGGCGTTCGACGTCACCCTCACGCTCCCCGGCATCGCCGGCATCATCCTGACCCTCGGTATGGCCGTCGACGCGAACGTGCTGATTTACGAACGCATCCGCGAGGAACAGAACGCCGGCAAGTCGCTTGAGTTCGCGGTGAAGACCGGTTTCGACCGCGCGTTCTCCGCCATCTTCGACTCGAACCTGACCACGCTCTTCACCGGCGCGATCCTCTACTGGCAGGGCACGGGCGCGATCAAGGGCTTCGCCATGACGCTGGTCATCGGTATTTTCACCACCATGTTCTCGGCGGTGTTCCTGTCCCGGCTGCTCTTCGAGTTCTTCCTGATGCTCCCGCTGAAGATCAAGAAGATCAACATGATGATGTTCCTTCCGCATCCTCATTTCGACTTCATCAAGTTCCGTTTCGTCGGCTTCGGCATTTCCGCCCTGCTGATCCTCGTCTCCATCACGACCATCTTCGTCCGCGGCCGCGACGCGCTCAGCATCGACTTCACCGGCGGCACCCAGCTGATCGTCAGTTACGTCCCGAAGGACAAGACGATGGATCAGATCCCCTCCGGCGAGATCGAAAAGGTCCTCGCGAAGGAAGGTTTCGACGCCAAGGCCACCTACAAGAAGATCACCGACGAAGAAAACGTCGACGGCCGCAGCGTGCTGGAGCTGGTCGTGCGCGACCGCGGCACCGGCGTCGTCTCCCAGCAGACCGCCGACACGCTCATCGCCAAGCTGGACGAAGCGTATCCCGACGTGAAGCTCACGAAGCTGTCCGAGTCCACCCTCGGCGCCCTGATCGGTGCGGCGTTCACGCGGTCCGCGATCAAGGCTCTGATCTGCGCCATGATCGGCATGATCATCTACATGGTCATCCGCTTCCAGTTCTCCTACTCCATCGCGGCCAATATCGCCCTGATCCACGACGTGATCGTGGCGACCGGCGTTTACCTCATCTGCGGCGGCCAGATCTCGCTGCAGGTGGTGGCTTCGCTGCTGACCCTGATCGGCTACTCGGTGAACGACACCATCGTGATCTTCGACCGCCAGCGCGAGAACCTCGCCACGCGCAAGGGCCTCACCTACTTCCAGATCGTCGACCTGAGCTTGAACCAGACGCTCGCCCGTACCATCCTGACGTCCCTCTGCGTGCTTCTGGTCCTCATCTGCCAGCTCCTCTTCGGCGGCGACGGCATCCGCGACTTCGTGGCGGTCATCCTGATCGGCAACGTCGCCGGCTGCTACTCCTCGATCTTCGTCTCCCCGATGATCACCGCCTACTGGCACAAGAAGGAGCGCAACGTGGTCGCAGACGAGGGCAAGCCTGCCGCGAAGGAGGCCGAACCCGTCGCCTGATCCGCGTTTCGCGGAATCGTCATCCCGGATGGCACGTCTTGACGGCGTGCCATCTTTTTTTTCGCTTTTTTCACTGCCGGACGCGTACGTACGCTTGTATATCTTCTATTCAAGCGATATATTATATAGTCACAGACTAAACTCATTTCTACAGGACTCTACAATTCATGCGCGAAACATTTCTGCCTTTCTCCAAGCCCTCCATCCAGGAGTGGGAGATATCCGAAGTTGCCAAAGTGCTGCGTTCCGGCTGGATCACCACCGGGCCGAAGAACGCCGAATTCGAGAAGGCTTTCTGTGCTTACACTGGCGCGAAACACGCGATCCCGCTGACCTCCGAAACGACCGTCATGCAGGCGCTTTTCCGCGCGCTTGATCTGAAGCCCGGCGACGAGGTCGTCACGCCCTCCATGACCTGGGTTTCGCTCCCGAACGTCGTTTCGCTCTGCGGCGCGAAGCCGGTCTTCGTCGACTGCGACCGCGACACGCTGATGGTCACGCCCGAAGCGGTCGAAGCCGCGATCACGCCCCGTACGAAGGCGATCGTCCCGGTCCATTTCGCGGGCGGCGTGCTGGAGCTCGACAAACTCCGCACCATCGCAGACAAGCACGGCGTCGTGCTCATTGAGGACGCCGCCCACGCGCTCGGAGCCGAGTTCAAGGGCGAACGCATCGGCAAACGCGGCCACGTGATGTTCTCGTTCCACCCCATCAAGAACATCACGACCGGCGAGGGCGGCATGTTCGCCACCGACGACACGGCGCTCGCCGACCGCGTCCGCAGCCTCAAGTTCCACGGCCTCGGCGTCGACGCCTATGACCGCCAGACCATGGGCCGTGCGCCGCAGGCGCAGGTCGTCGAACCCGGATTCAAGTTCAATATGCCGGACATGCAGGCGGTCCTGGGCGTGACCCAGCTCACTCGCGTGGACCAGATGAACGCCGAACGCGGCCGTCTCGCGGCGCTTTACCGCGAACGTCTCGCCGGCATCCCCGAGCTCATCCCGCTGGGACGCCCCGATTACGAGTACAAGGACTCCTACCACCTGTTCGTGGTGCGCCTGGACATCGACAAGACCGGGATCACCCGCGACGACTTCATGTCCGAGCTCAAGAAACGCAACATCGGCACCGGGCTGCATTTCCGCTGCGTCCACGGCCAGAAATACTACCGCGAGACGTGGCCCGTCCCGGCCGGCTCCCTGCCGAATACCGAGTGGAACAGCGACCGCATCTTCTCGCTGCCGTTCTTCCCCGGCATGACCGACGCCGACGTCGACGACGTGATCGACGCCTGCAAAGAGATCCTGGCGAGGTAAGACGGGCATGGCAGGCGGATTCGACATGATGCGGTTTCAGAAGTGCAGCGACACGCTGATCCCCGAAATGCGCAGAAACTGGAAGTGGATCACGTTCTGGGTGTTTGCCTGCTTCGTGATGTTCTTCTGCCTCGGCATCTACCCGGCCATCCGTTCGGAGGCCCGCTGGTTCGAGGTCGTCCGCGAAATGCTCATGACCGGCGACTGGCTGCATCCCCGCATCAACGGCCAGGCGTATTTCGACAAGCCGCTCGTGAGTTACTGGTTCGCCGCCATCGTCTCGAAGCTTGCGGGCGGGCATGTGACCGAGCTTTCCGTGCGCCTGCCGAGCACGCTCTTCGCGCTCGCCGGACTCGGCTGCATCATTTCCGTTGCCCGCAAGTTCTATTCGGAGCGTACGGCATATCTGGCGGGCTGGCTTCTGCTCTCGACCTACTCCCTCATCGTCTGGGGCCGCCTCGCCGAAGCGGACATGGAGCAGACGGTGTTCATCGTGATGGCCGTCACCGTGTATCTGCATCACCGCGAAAAGGCATCCTTCTGGGCGTATTTCGCGTTCTGGGGCTGCTGTGCGGTCGGAGCGCAGACCAAGGGCCTGCCCGCGTTCGTCATCCCGCCTGCGCTGGCGGTGATCGACTGCGTGATCCGGAAAGACTTCCGGACGCATCTGAACTGGAAATTCTTCCTCGCGTTCTTCCTCGGCGGACTCTGCCTGTACGCCGTGCCGTTCGTGCTGGAGGCCGTGATGTCGGAGAACTACGGCGCGAGCGGCATCGTGCTGGTGTTCCGCGAGAACCTGATGCGCGTGTTCAATCCGTGGGACCACAACAAGGACCCGTTCTACGTGTATTTCCTGTATCTGCCGCGCCTGATGATCCCGTGGACGCCCTTCTTCATCTTCGCCGTGATCGACTACGTCCGCAGGCTCGTCCGTGCCGTTGTGAAGCGAGGCACTTCTTCGGTGGGGGACTTGTCCTCCGACACGCTGTGGCTCTTCGCCTCGATGGTGTTCATCTTTATCCTGTTCTCCGCTTCGCGGTCGCGCCGCTCGTACTACATCCTGCCGATCGTGCCGTGGTGTGCGCTCTTTACGGCGGCGTGGCTCTCGGAATCCGCCGAAAACTGGATGCCGCTGCGGAAGATCACCGACAAGTTCTTCCGGCTGGTGGATGTCCTGATCCCGGTTGCGGCGGCAATTCTTCTGCTTGTTTCCGTTGCCGGGTTCGGAATCCTGACCTGCGGGGCCCTGTCCGGTGCCGCTGTCAAACTGTTTCCCTCCATTTCGGCGCAGTCGATGGCCGACCTGAATTCGCTCCTGGCTTTCTTTGCTTTGTACGCGCTTCTTTGCAGCATCTTCTGTCTGGTCATCTGGCGGAAATCGCGGAAAAAACTGCTCCGCGAGGGAGCCGAAGGCGCGTTTGCGCCGTCCTCCGATCCGCTGAACCGCGTGGTCCCGTTCGTCGCGTTCGTGCTGTTCACGGTTTTCTCGGTCGTGATCCCGTCGCTGAGCGAAACGGAAGCGTTCGAACCGACGGCGCCGTTCCTTCGCAGTTACGGTGACGGCCTGAAAACGATCCTGGCGAAGGATCCGGATTTCCTGAAGCGCACGGCGTTTTTCGGTTCGGTCGGCGGTGCGGAGCTGACGTACTACCTGGATCTTCCGGCGCCGATCCGCTCGTTTTCGCTGGAAAAGCTGGACGACACGAACCGGACGTTCACCTCAGACACGGTCGACATCGAGGGGCCGGACGCGTTCCGCATTTTCATGGCTGACGTCCTGGAGCACGGCGGTATGGTGATCACGCGCGGCGACTGGGTGGCTGAGCTGGAGGAGTCCGAGGAGGCGCAGGATATTCTGGCCTCGCTCCGGAACGATGAAATGGTCCTCGTCGTCTCGCCGATGAACATCATGCAGGAGCACAAGCTCGAAAACCTGCGGAAGAAATCCGGCTGGCCGGACGACCCGTCATTGAAGCGCAAATACAGAAAACTGGACAAAAAACGTATTTACATTTACTATCATCTTTCCGAATCCATTCGCGAAGCCGCCGAAGCTGACGGTGCAGAAGGGACCCCGCAATCATGACCACGCCAGACATCGAATTATCGCTCGTTATCCCTGTTTACAACGAGGAGGAGAACCTCGCGGAACTCATCGCACGCACCACGGCCGCCTGCGACAAGCTTGACTGCACGACCGAGATCATCCTGGTGGACGACGGCAGCGCCGACCGCAGCATGGAGATGATCATCGCGGCCTCGCAGAAGGACCCGCGCATCGTGGGCGTGATCCTGACCTCGAATTTCGGCCAGCACGCAGCCGTGACCGCCGGGTTCCAAACCTCCCGCGGCAAGTACGTCGTCACGCTCGACGCCGACCTGCAGAATCCGCCGGAAGAGATCTATAAGCTCCTCGAAAAACTCCGCGAGGGCTACGACGTGGTCGGCTCCATCCGCGAGAACCGCCAGGACACATTCTTCCGCAAGTTCGGTTCGAAGATGGTCAACCTCATGGTCCGCAAGCTCTGCAACGGCAAGACGATGACCGATTACGGCTGCATGCTCCGCGGCTACAGCCGCAACGTCGTGGACGCGGTCCTGCTCTGCCGCGAGAACGGCAAGTTCATCCCGATGCTGGCGATGACCTATGCGCGGCGTTCGGTTGAGGTGCACGTGAAGCACGCCGAGCGCGCCGCGGGCGAATCCAAATACAGCGTGATGAAGCTCATCGCGCTCCAGTACGACCTGCTCACCGGGACCAGCACGTTCCCGCTCCGGCTACTGACCTTCTTCGGGTTTGGCGTCGGTGCGTTCGGCGTCCTTTTCGGTCTTTACATCTTCATCCGTTCCCAGATTGACAAGGACTGGGGCGCGTTCGGCACGTTCGCGCTGTTCGCCGTGGTCTTTGTCCTGATCGGCGGCCAGTTCGCCGCCATGGGGCTCCTGGGCGAATACATCGGCAAGATCCACCTGAACGCCCGTTCGCGCCCCCAGTTCTTCATCGAATCAGTTCATCGTTTCAATAATCCTCAAACCAAAGAACAGGAGTGACTTCTCATGAAAGCCGTCGTCTTCGCCTACAACAACATCGGCTGCATTGGAATCGAACAGCTCATCAAGGCCGGCGTGACCGTCCAGGCCGTCTTCACCCACGCCGACGACCCCAACGAAAACCTCTGGTTCCGTTCGGTAGCCGAAACCGCCGCAGCGCTCGGCATCCCGGTCTTCGCGCCCGACGACGTGAACCATCCGCTGTGGGCCGCCCGGATCAAAAAGCTTGCCCCGGACTTCATCTTCTCGTTCTACTACCGCAAGCTCATCGGCAAGGACATCCTCGCCATCCCGAAGAAAGGCGCGTTCAACCTCCACGGCTCGCTCCTGCCGAAATACCGCGGCTGCGCCCCGCTGAACTGGGCCGTGATCAACGGCGAGAAGGAATCGGGCGTGACGCTCCACAAAATGACCGAGAAAGTCGACGCCGGCGACATCGTGGCGCAGGAGAAATTCGCCATCACCGATTCCGATACGGCGAAGGACGCGCACCTGAAGGCCGCCGCCGCC
>JAFYBD010000289.1 GCA_017540385.1 Lentisphaeria bacterium | reverse complement strand
GGCCACCATCATGACCGACCCGGGCATGGCGGACCACACCTATATCGAACCGCTGACCGTCCAGGGCGTGGAACGCGTGATCCAGCGCGAACGCCCCGACGCGCTGCTGCCGAACCTGGGCGGGCAGACCGCGTTGAACCTGTCCTCCAGCCTCGCCGAGGCCGGCGTACTCGCGAAATACGGCGTGAAGGTGATCGGCGTGGACCTGGACGCCATCAAGCGCGGCGAAGACCGCATCGAATTCAAGAAGACCATGGCCAAGCTCGGCGTGCCCGTGCCCGAATCCGCCCCGGCGAACTCCGTCGAGGAGGGCGAGGCCATCGCCGCGAAGATCGGCTACCCCGTCGTGCTCCGTCCCGCCTACACCATGGGCGGCACCGGCAGCGGCATCGTGTACAACGTGGAAGAGCTGCGTCAGGTCATGGCGCGCGGTCTCGCTGCCAGCCTGATCCACGAAGTCCTGGTCGAGCAGTGCGTGCTCGGCTGGGAAGAACTCGAACTCGAAGTCGTGCGCGACGAGAAGGGCCAGAAGATCACGGTCTGCTTCATCGAAAACGTCGACCCGATGGGCGTCCACACCGGCGACAGCTTCTGCGTGGCCCCGATGCTCACCGTCCCGAAGGAAGTCCAGGACAAGCTCCAGGACTACTCCTACCGCATCATCGACGCGATCGGCGTGACCGGCGGCACGAACGTGCAGTTCGCGCACAACCGTCAGGACGGCCGCATCGTCGTCATCGAGATCAATCCCCGCACCTCCCGTTCCTCCGCCCTCGCCTCGAAAGCCACCGGCTTCCCCATCGCCCACGTCTCCACGCTGCTCGCCACCGGCATCACGCTGGACGAGATCCCGTACTGGCGCGACGGCTCCCTTGAGAAGTACACGCCGAGCGGAGACTACGTGGTCGTGAAGTTCGCCCGCTGGGCGTTCGAGAAGTTCCCGCAGGCGAAGGACGCGCTGGGAACGCAGATGAAGGCCGTCGGCGAAGTCATGTCCATCGGCAAGAACTTCAAGGAGGCGTTCCAGAAGGCGATCCGTTCGCTCGAGATCGGCCGCAGCGGTCCGGGCCTCGATCCGAAGCTCGCCGCGCTCTCCATGGACCAGCTGCGCGACAAGATCCGCACGCCGAACAGCAAGCGCTTCTTCATGATCTACGAATTCCTGCGCCGCGGCGGCACGGTGGACGAAGTCTTCGCGATGTCCAGCATCACGCGGTACTTCATCGAGCAGATGGCCGAGCTCGCGCAGTTCGAGGGCGAACTCCAGAAATACAGCTTCATGTCCCTGCCCGACGACATGCTGATCCGCGCCAAGCGCGACGGATTCTCCGACAAGTACCTCGCGAAGCTCTTCTCCGTGAGCGAACGCAGCGTCCGCGAACGCCGCCTGAAACTCGGCGTGAAGGCCGCGTACTGCAAGGTGCCTGTGAGCGGCGTCGAGAACGCCTGCTACTACTACTCGACCTACCAGGCCGTCCCGGACGAGGTCGAAGTCTCCGACAACAAGAAGATCCTGATCCTCGGTGGCGGCCCGAACCGCATCGGCCAGGGCATCGAGTTCGACTACACCTGCGTGCATGCGGCGTTCGCGCTGCGCGACAACGGGTTCGAGTCCATCATGGTGAACTGCAACCCCGAGACCGTGTCCACGGACTACGACACCAGCGACAAGCTCTTCTTCGAGCCGCTCACGACCGAAGACGTGCTCTCCATCTACGACAAGGAAAAACCGTACGGCGTGATCGTGCAGTTCGGCGGCCAGACCCCGCTGAACATCGCGCAGGAACTGAAGGACAACGGCGTGAACATCCTCGGCACGCAGCCGGAAGGCATCCGCCTCGCCGAAGACCGCGAATACTTCCGCGAACGCATGATCGCCCTGAACATCCTCCAGCCGCGCAGCGCCACCAGCAAGTCCCTGGAAGAGGCCGTGAAGATCGCCAACGAGATCGGCTACCCGGTCATGGTCCGTCCGTCCTTCGTGCTCGGCGGACGCGGCATGGAAGTCATCTACGACGAAGCCACGCTGCGCCGTTATGCGGTCGAATCGCTCCAGGTCAGCCCGGAATACCCGATGCTGATCGACCGGTTCCTCGACAACGCCATCGAGTGCGAAGTCGACGCCATCGCCGACGGCACGGAGACCTATGTGGCGGCAATCATGGAACACGTCGAGCTCGCGGGCATCCATTCCGGCGACTCGGCCTGCACCATCCCGCCGATCACGATCCCGGAGAAGCACCAGAAGACCATCGAGGAATACACCGCCAAGATCGCCAAGGACTTCAAGGTCGACGGCATCATGAACGTCCAGTACGCCATCTGCGAGGATGAAGTGTACATCATCGAGGCCAATCCGCGCGCCTCCCGCACCGTGCCGATCATCTCCAAGGTCACCGGCGTGCCGCTCGCGCGCGTCGCCACCGAACTCATGCTCGGCAAGAAGATCGCCGACTTCAAGCTCCCGAAGACCGGCCAGACCCCGTTCGTCGCCGTGAAGGAAGCCGTCCTGCCGTTCAACATGTTCCCCGAAGTCGACCCGATCCTCGGCCCGGAAATGCGCGCCACCGGCGAAGTCATGGGCATCGCCGACAACTTCGGCACCGCGTTCTTCAAGGCCGAAGCGGCCGCCGGATGCAAGCTCCCGACCGAAGGCACCGTGCTCATCTCCGTGAGCCGCCATTACCGCAAGTACCTGCTCCCGATCGCACGGAAGATCCACGAGCTCGGATTCGACATCCTCGCCACCGACGGCACCTCCGCCTTCCTCACCGAGAACGGCATCCCGAACACCGTGGTCTGCAAGCTGGGCGAAGGTCGTCCCGACATCCTCGACATGATCAAGAACAACAAGATCCAGCTCATCATCAACACCCCGATCGGCCGCGAGGGCAAGGTGGACGACAGCTACATCCGCCGCAGCGCCATCCAGAACCGCATCCCGTACATGACAACCATCGCGGCTGCCCACGCCACGGCGGTCGGCATCGAGGCGATCCGGTCCAATCCGGACAAGGAGCCGAAGTCCCTCCAGGAATACCACAAGTGAGCTGAGAAAGGATTCCCCGGACCATGCCCGACAGAATCTGGCTTGAGATCGACCTCGGCGCGCTGCGGCGAAACTACCGCACGCTGGCGCGTTCGATCTCGCCCGCGGCGCTCTTCCCGGTCATCAAAGCCGACGCCTACAACCTGGGCGCCGGTGCGGTGGCCCGGACGCTCTGCGACTACGCGCCGACGTTCTGCGTGGCCACTCCGGCGGAAGCCCTCGAGATCATCTCCTACGGCAAAAACGTCCGCCTGCTCGGCGCGCTCCTGAACACCGAGGTCGCGGACGTGGTCCATTTCGGCATGGTTCCCAGCGTGCCGTCGCTCGAAGTGGCCGAAATGCTCAGCGCCGAGGCGGTCCGTCAGCGCCGCACCCTCGATGTGATGGTCAAGCTCGACACCGGCATGGGCCGCCTGGGACTCCTCCCCGACGAGGCCCCGGACGCCATCGCGAAGATCGCCGCCCTGCCGAACCTCCGCTGCACCGACATCTTCTCGCATTTCCCGGTCGGATACCGCGTCGACCACCCCATGACGCAGGAACAGCTCCGGCTCTTCCGGTCCGTCCTGAACGCCGTGGCCGAACGCCATATCATGATCCCGAATGTCCACTTCGCGAACAGCGACGCCATCGGCTGTCTGCCGGAATCCGTCAAGCCGCCCTACAACTGCGCCCGCGCGGGCATCTCGCTCTACGGGTTCTCCCCCGATCCGAAGCTCGCCGCCCATCTCGAACCCGTGGTCCACTGCTATTCGCACGTGATCGCCGTCCGCAGGCTCCCGAAGGGCCACAACGTCGGCTACGAATGTACCTGCACCCTGCCCGAAGACACCGACATCGCGCTCGTCTCCGCCGGGTATGCCGACGGGCTCCCGCTCCAGCTCTCCAACCACGCGGAATTCCTCATCCGCGGCCGCAGATGCCCCGTCCTCGGGCGCGTCTGCATGGATTACACGATGGTCTCCCTCGCGCCGCTCGGGGGCGAACTCCCCTACCAGGGCGAGATCGTCACGCTCATCGGCACGGACACCGGCGAGACCGTCTCGCCCGAAGAATGGGCGAAGCTCAAGGGCACGCACGTCTACGACATCCTCTGCTCGTTCGGAGGACGCATGGAACGCCGCTACGTGTTCCATTGATCCCGGGTCAACGAACCGGTCGCACCCCTCTTTCTTTCACCGTTTCCGACGCCGTCCTTTTCCGCGCGTCGCGGCTCCGTGCAGTCATTGGAACAATGAACGGTTGAATCGGCTGAACTATTATTAAAGCAAAATAGAATTTACAACAAAAATCAATATTTGTATCTAAATGGTTCATTGATACAGCTATTTCGAAAAAGCATATTCGATATCAATCCGCTTGATTGCAACAACTTTCTGATCGTTTTTCACAACTGGAACCTTTCCCGGGAAGGCGTTTTGGAGAACCTGAGGAAAAAGCTGTATTTTCAAGGAAAACTCCTTTTTTTGATGTTTTTTCCCGGTTTCCAGCTTGCTTTTTCCCGTTCCTGCATTATAATATAATATATAACTTTTCCAATCAAATCATCACGACAAACTTCAACCGGTCAGGAGAACCAAAACGTCATGGCAGGCACCCCCGCAACCTCCAAGCGCACACCCCAGATGTCCTGGGAACTTCTCTTTCAGATCACAGACTTGCTGCGCGTCCTGGGCGCGCCAGGAAACATGCTGAACAACAAGAAGATAACGCTCGGCAAGATCCGCGTCATCAGTTATCTTTTCGCAAACATGGACCAACCCCCGATGCTGAAGGACATCGCCGGGGTCTTCGGACTCACCCCCGGCGCGGTCTCCCAGACGATCGACGCGCTCGTGGAGGACGGGATCGTCCGCCGCGTGCAGTCGAAGGTCGACCGCCGCGCAGTCTACATCTCGCTCACGCGCCAGGGCGTGGCGCTGAAACGCCGTCACGACAACTACTTCACGGACTACATGGACCACTTCTTCCACAACATCGACGAGAAGAAGCAGGAGGCGTTCATGGAGGTGCTGGAGCAGATGGTCGAGACGCTCCGTCCCGAGGTCGGGAAACAGGGCGAGATCGTGGAGGAAAACGACGAATACGAGCAAATCTGACCGTTTCGCGCAGACAACAATCCAGACAATCACCGGCGTCGGACTCATCGGGTCCGGCGCCGTTTTCTTTTGCGGAAAAGGGGCGGTCCGGCGCGTCAGTCCAGCAGGTCCTGCCAGCAGGAGGCGAGCTCGGGATAACGCAGGCGGATTTTCTTGAAGACGGTGTTTTCGATCTGGCGGATGCGTTCGCGGGAGAGATTGAAGACAGCGGCGATCTCGCGGATGGATTTCGGGTCGCAGCCGTCGAGCCCGAAGCGCATGTTCAGATACTTCTGCTCGCGTTCGGAGAGGCCGCCGACGGCCTGGTGCACGATGTCGCGGAGGAACTGGAACGTGAGGTGTTTCTCCGGGTCGAAATCGCCGTTGTCGGAGATGGATGCGAGGCGGTCCTCCTGGGTGAGGTCGGAATCGTCGGGGGAACCGGGCCGCAGCGGGGCCTGCAGCGAAATCTGCTGGCGTGCCATCTGCCGGATGGCGTGGATGCGCGCCTTCGGCATGTCGAGTTCGCGCGCGAGGTCGTCCACGGTGGGCTCCACGCCGAAGCGTTTCACGAACATCTGTTCGGCGCGGTTGATGCGGGAGATGGTGGCGATCATGTGGCCGGGGATGCGGATCACGCGGAACTGCCGGGCGACGGCCTTCATGACCTCGTGCCGAATCCACCAGGTGGCGTAGGTGGAGAACTTGTGCCCGAGCTTGTAATCGAACCGGTCGAGCGCTTTCACGAGACCGATGTTGCCCTCCTGGATCACGTCGATCAACTGCTGCGACTGGGGGCAGTTCTGGCTGGCGATGCTGATGACCAGCCGCAGGTGCGAATACAGAATCCGCTGGCGGAGGTTCTCCAGTCGGTCGAAATGCGTCTTCATCGCGCGGAACGTCTCCATGCAGAGCGCGCTGTCGGGCATCAGGCGAGAAGAGAGGAGGCCCGCCGAACCCGGCGTCGGATTCGAGCAGCAGGACGAGACGACGTGGTACCACTCCAGGACCTTCAGGGTCGACGCGGGGTAGCGCATGAGGAGCGAAATCGACTGCTGCCACATCTTCTCGCAGGCGCGGCGGTCGGCGGACTTCGGCCCGGCATAGAATTCGGTCAGACCGGCGCGGAACTCCGCGAGCTCGGACTTCCACTCCGCGAGGGCGGGCAGCAATGCGGCGGCCTTGCCGCCGGACTGACGCGGCAGCATGGACTCCACGAAGAGCGACGTGATGGCCTCCGGGTTGGTGCACGCCTCGGCGAGGTGTTCGTGTTCCTCCAGGACGAAGACAAACCGCGCGAGCAGGGTGCGGAGCCCGGTCACGGCCTCGTCGACGGCCTGCCAGACGCTTTCGGCCTCGTCGGGTGACAACGGGGTACATTCGGCGCGGTACATCTTCGCGAAATACTGCTCCATCGCATCGGGCGCGAGTCCGGGATCGGGATCGGAGACCGGATCGAACGCGGCGGGGACGTCGTCGGTGCGCGCATTGCCCGGGTCGGGGACGGCCGGGGTCGGCGTTTTCCGGACTTGCTGATTCCGGGATTGTTTTCGGGTGGCCATGATGGATCGATCGCGCTCCGTTTACGAATGACGGCACGAACTCCGCACCGTTTCGCAATAATGTACTGCCAATGCGCCGGATTTTCAAGAGGGAAACCGGAAAAAAGCTTCGTCGTGAGTTCGGCCGGGGGAGAAACGGGGCCGGAAAACGAGGGGACCGGAGCGTCAGCGGAGCGCCAGTCCGGTGTCGCCGCCGGGGAACTGCTCCAGGTGATAGTCGATGGCGGAGGACGCCTTCCAGCCGCGCTGGCGCGCCGCCTCGTAGAGCAGGATCGTGGCCGCCGTGGCGACGTTCAGCGAGTCCATGAGCCCGAGCATCGGGATCACGACCTTTTCGTCGGCGGAGTCCATCCAGAACGGCGTGAGGCCGAACTGTTCCGCCCCGACGACCACGGCCACGCCGTGCGCCATGTCCGCGTCCGTGAAATTGCGCGTGGTGTGGGGCGTGGCGGCGAGGGTGCGGATGCCGAACGAACGGAGCCAGGCGAGACATTCCTCGGAAGTGGCCTCGGCGAGCGGGACGGAGAAGATCGCGCCGGTGCTGGCGCGGATGACGTTCGGATTGTAGAAGTCCGTCTGCTTGTTGCAGACGATCATGGCGGTGGCGCCGACGGCGTCCGCGCTGCGGAGCATGGAGCCGAGGTTGCCGGGTTTCTCGATGGTCTCGGCTACGAGATACAGGCCGTTGGGGACCTTCGGGATGTCCGCCAGGGTCTTCCGGCGGACTTCGATGACGGCGATCAGCCCCTCGGGGCGGTCGCGGTAGGCGAGCTTGCGGAGGACGTCCTCGCTGCAGCGGTAGAGCGAAGCGCCCCGGGCCGCGAGGGAATCGAGCAGCGCGTCCTCGTTCTCGCCGAGGAAGAGCTCGGGACAGTAGAAGACTTCGTGGAACGGCAGGCCGATGGCGTTGGCGCGGAAGAGCTCGCGGTAGCCCTCGAGGATGGTCACGCCGCGGGAATCTCGTTCGCGGCGTTCGCGGAGAGAGACGGCGTACTTGACCTTCGGGTTCTTGAGGCTGGTGAGCAGTTCGTCGTGCCGCATGGTCGGAGGGATGAGGAAGACGCCGCTCAGGCGGTTTTTCCGGCCAGGAGCCTGCGCACGCCTGCGAGCTTCACGCAAATGCAGAAGAGCTCGATGGCGGTCTTCAGTTCGTCCAGCGGAGGATACGACGGCGCGAGACGGATGTTGCGGTCCTGCGGATCGTGGTGCAGCGGGAACGCCGCGCCGGGTCCGGTGAGCTTCACGCCAGCCTCGCGGGCGAGATCGATCACGGCCTTCGCACAGCCGGGGATGGTGTCGAGGGAGATGAAATATCCGCCCTTCGGGGCCATCCAGGAGGCCAGGCCGGACCCGCCGAGCTCGCGTTCGAGCGTGCCGAGCACGAGATCGAATTTCGGGCGGAGTTCGCGGGCAAGCACGCGCATGTGTTCGCGGACGCCCTCGGCGCTCTTCAGGTAACGCACCGTGCGGAGCTGGTTCAGCTTGTCCGGGCCGATGGTCTGGATGCTCGTGATGCTTCAGCTCGGC
>JAFYBD010000288.1 GCA_017540385.1 Lentisphaeria bacterium | reverse complement strand
CCGCCGCGCGCTCGAGGTGCTGAAGGACGGCGACGTGGAGACCATCAACCACACGTGGGCGCCGTGGTACACGCAGCATAAGATCGCCGAAGGGCTCTACGACGCGTGGAAGGTCGCCGGAAACGAACAGGCGAAGGACGTGCTCGTGAACTTCGCACGCTGGGTCGACGGCCTCACGAAGGGCCTGGACGAAAAGAAATGCCAGCGCATGCTCGACATGGAGTTCGGCGGCCTCGGCGAAGTCTTCTGGAAGCTCTACGCGGAAACGAAGGACGAGACGCACAAGGCGCTCGCGCAGCGGTTCCGCCACCACTGGCTCGTGGACGACCTCGCTGCGGGCAAGGACAACCTCGCCGGCAAGCACGCGAACACGCAGGTGCCGAAAGTCGTCGCCGAGGCGGTCAACTACGAAGTGACCGGCGACGAGTTCGCCCGAAAGGTCAGCAAGAACTTCTTCGACATCGTCGTAAAGAACCACACCTACGTCACCGGCGGCAACAGCGACCGCGAGCAATTCTACCGCCCCTCCGACGCGGACAAGCACCTCTCCCCCGCCTCCGTCGAGTGCTGCAACGTCTACAACATGATCCGCCTCGCCGAGCATCTCCAGATGCAGGAACCGACGAACACCATCTACGGCGACTACCGCGAACGCGCCCTACTGAACCAGATCCTGCCGTCGCAGGACCCCGAACGCTCCATGTTCACCTACTTCGTCTCGCTGAGGCCCGGCCAGTTCCGTGTGTACAGCTCGCCCGACCAGTCCTTCTGGTGCTGCTTCGGCACGGGCATCGAGAACCACACGAAGTACAACAACGCGATCTATTTCCACGACGACGACAACCTGTACGTCACGCTCTTCATCCCCTCGAAACTGAAGTGGGCGGACCGCGGACTTGAACTCACCATGAACACGCAGTATCCGAAGAACGGCGACGTGGTCCTCACGTTCGACAAGGCTCCGGAGAAGAAGCTCGCGCTGAACGTGCGCTGCCCCGGCTGGACCGACGGTCCCGTGACGTTCACGCTCAACGGACAGCAGATCGCCACCGGCAAGCCCGGCGAAAACGCCGTGCTGAACGCCGACTGGAAGTCCGGCGACAAGCTCGCCATCCACATCCCGATGAAGCTCCGCACGGAACACCTCCACGGCGGCCACACCGAGCTGAACGCGTTCTTCTACGGCCCGACGCTCCTCGCGGGCGACCTCGGCGAAGTCGAAAACTACAAGAAGCGCATCTACCTGCGCAACCAGCTCGACCTTCAGAACGCCGCCTGCAAGCCCGTGCCGATCCTGCTCGGCGGTTCCATCGGCGAGATCACGGCCGCCGCGAAGGCCGTCGCGGGCTCCGACCGCGCGTTCAATCTGACCGCGACGGACGGCTCCAACGTCCTTATCCGCCCGTTCAACCAGATGCCGTACCAGCATTACAACGTGTACTGGAAGAACATGGACGAGGCGCAGTGGGCCGCCGAAAAGGCAAAGATCGCGGCCGAGGAAGCCCGCCAGCGCGAACGCGCCGCACGCACCGTCGATGAAATGAACTTCGGCGAACAGCAGCCGGAGACCGACCATGCGCTGAAGGCGGAAAACACCCACTCCGGGCGCTTCAACCAGCGCGGCTACCGCGGCGCGCATCAGGGCGGCTGGATCGAATTCCGGATGAAGGTCAGCCCGGACAAGAAGAACCTCCTCGCCTGCACCTACTGGGGCGGCGACAACGGGACCGAGACCGCAATCCTCGCCGATGGTCAGCAGATCGCCGTGCAGAGGCTTTCCGCCGCGCATCCGAACCAGTTCTTTGAGGTCGAATACGAAATCCCGGAATCCATCACGAAGGGCAAGGACCACATTGTGATCCGGCACCAGCCCGCGGGCAACCGCGGCGGCATCGGCTCCGTCTACCACGCCGCCATCCTCACCGCGCCGGTCGAGGTCAAGACCACCGGCAACCCGCTCTTCAAGGACGTCTGGACCGCCGACCCCGCCGCGCTCGTCGTCGGCGACACGCTGTACCTCTACGCCGGGCACGACGACGCCCACGGTCGCGAGATGTTCACCATCAAGGCGTGGCGCTGCTACTCCACAAAGGATCTCGTGAACTGGAAATCCTACGGCGACGTCCTCACCTCCACCGATTTCCCCTACGGACAGAAGAACACCTGCTGGGCTGCACAGGTCGTGAAGAAGGGCGACACCTACTACTGGTACGTCACTATCCGCAATGACAAGTACGGCGGACAGTCCATCAACGTGGCGACCTCCGACAACCCGGTCGGCCCGTGGAAGACCTACGAGAAGCCCGTGGTCGTCGACAACCTGACCAGCGGCTTCATGGGCTGGAATGACATCGACCCGACCTGCCTCATCGACGACGACGGTACCGCGTGGCTCTGCTGGGGCAACGGCAACTGCTATCTCGCCAAGCTCAAAGACAATATGCTCGAACTCGACGGCGAGATCACCGACCTGAAGATGCAGAGCTACGAGGAAGGCCCCTGGCTCTACAAGCGCAACGGCCTCTACTACTGCATCTACGCCTCCCGTACCTACGGCGACGAGGCCAACCACAAGAACCCGCAGGGCAACGAGGTTATCGCCTACGCGACCGCCGAAAAGATCACCGGCCCGTGGACCTATCGCGGACAGGTCACCGGCTCCGCCCGGAACAGCTTCACCATCCACCCCGCCGTGGTCGATTTCAAGGGTCGCACGTTCCTCTTCTACCACAACGCCGCGCTCAGCATCAACGGCGAAGGCGGCGCGCTCGGACGCCGCGCGGTCTGCGTGGACGAGATGTTCTTCAACGAGGACGGCACCATCAAGCCCGTCCGCCAGACGAACGAAGGGATCCAGGAGCCGGTCAAGTAATCGGACGATCCCGTTCCGATGGCTTAATTTATGGTAACGAAGAATCGCATTCGGCGATTCTTACCCGTCAACAACCGAACACTCTCTCAAAAATGAATTGATAGAGGTTCCCAAAAAAAATCATCGACTCAAATCATGTTCAAATCAAGTCATCTTTCCATGAAAGGAGCAAGATTCCGTATGACATTCCGCAACAAACAACATGTGCCGATGCCCGGATTTGTCCGCATGCACACGGCCGCGTTCCTGTGTGCGCTCGCCGTACTCGCCGCGGGAACAGTGTCCGCCGCCGACGCGTTCGAGTACAAGGCAACCGACGCCGGACTTCAGATCAAGGCCGGAAATCTCACGAAAAACATCGAGGTCTTCGGCGACAAAGGGCAGACGCTCCGCGTGACCTCGAACCTGAACGGCGTTTCCTACGCGAAACACCCGAGCATCTCCGTCATCGCGAAGCCCGTCAAGGCGGATTTCAAGCTCAAGCAGGACACTGCCGACGCCGCCACGTTCACCTCGCCGTCCATCACGGTCAAAGTCGAGAAGAGCACCGGATCGCTGACGTTCACCCGTCCTGACGGCAAGGTCATCCTCGCGGAGAAGTCCGGCGTCCGTCCGGAGATCAAGGAGATCACAATCTCCGATGCCCCGACGTATGAGGTCAAGCAGACCTTCACGCTCCAGCCGAACGAGGCGATCTACGGCCTCGGCCAGGCGATCCGCCCCTATCTGAACTACCGCGGCCAGGAAATCCTTATCGTCCAGGCGAACATCCCCGCCTACACGAACGTCCTCACCTCGTCCAACAACTACGGTATCCTGTGGGACATCAGTTCCCAGTCCATTTTCAAGGACGATGCGAACGGCATGTCCATCTGGTCGGAGAGCGCGCCCGCCGGCGTCGATTACTACCTCATGACCGGCGACAACCTCGACGGCGTCATCACGCAATATCGTGAACTCACAGGCGACGCCCCGATGTTCCCGCGCCAGGCGTACGGCTTCTTCATGAGCAAGGAACGCTACAGTACGCAGCAGGAAGTGATCGACATGGTCGAAACGTTCCGCAAGAACCACTACCCGCTCGACTTCATCGTGCAGGACTGGCAGTACTGGACCGACAAGCCCGGCAACTGGACCAGCATGACCTGGGACCCTGACCGCTACCCCGATCCGAAAGCCATGTGCGACACCATCCACAACGACCTCCACGCGAAGGTCATGATCTCCATCTGGCCGACCGT
Source organism: Lentisphaeria bacterium (assembly GCA_017540385.1). Lineage (GTDB taxonomy): Bacteria > Verrucomicrobiota > Lentisphaeria > Victivallales > UBA1829 > UBA1732. Next base: position 624 of record JAFYBD010000288.1, on the reverse strand, counting down.
CGGCGACGACTGCGACCTGGGACGCGAACTTGATTCGAAGAATCTCCGCTTCAAACCGACGCACTGGATCCGTCAGGGACGCGTGTACGACGCCTACAGCCAGGAAGGCCGCGACATCTACTTCAAACACCTCAAGAAGGGCCTCCTCGACGTCGGAGTCGACGCCACCTGGATGGACGGCACCGAGGTCGAGACGCGTTCCGCCTGCCATGACCAGCGCGCCATGATCCGCGACATCAAGGAAAACGGCATCAACGCCATGGGCGACTTCACGCGATACCTGAACTGCTACACGCTCCTGACCACGAAGGGCTGCTATGAAGGCCAGCGCGCCACCTCCGACAAACGCGTCCTCACGCTCACGCGTTCCGCCTGGGCCGGTCAGCAGCGCTATGCCGCCCTCTCCTGGTCCGGCGACACCACCGCCAGCTGGAACCGCCTCAAGGAAGACATCGTCGGCGGCCTCTCCGCCTCGCTCTCCGGCCTGCCCTACTGGACGCAGGACACCGGCGGATTCTTCGCCAGCAGTTTCCGGAACAACAACAACGCCGAATACCTGGAACTGCTCGCCCGCTGGAACCAGTTCGCGATCTTCAACCCGGTCTACCGCTGGCACGGCACGGG